>JBKBVO010000192.1:0-4250 GCA_046289535.1 Deinococcales bacterium
TATTGCTTTAGTGTTCCAAGCCAAAGATAGATTGTGGGGTGATTATTTGCGTGGTGAGCTTGTTTGTCCGACTGTGCGTGCTTTCGGTTACACCTGATACTCAAGCGAAAGTCCTGAAATTTCTTATTTCGATTTAGTGCGGCAGACGCTCGTTCAACACTGCGTACACCCAAGTTCCAAACAAGGCAAAAACAAGCACTACCAGCATGGGCAGCACGCCTGTCCCGAGCAGTGCAAATACCGGACCGGGGCAGACCCCAATCAGCCCCCAACCAACACCAAAAGCGACACCTCCCAAGATATAGCGCACCCACGTAGGCTCTTTTGCCTTTATTTGTATTGGCGTTCCGTCGAGTGCTCGGTCTCGAGTTTGGCGTACAATAAGGTTTCCCAAAAAAGCGGTGAGTACCGCCGAGCCGATCACCCCGAACATGTGGAAACCCTGAAAACGAAACATCTCTTGAATTCGATACCAGCTCGCAGCTTCGGATTTAACGAGTACGAATCCAAAAACAATACCCCCCAGCAAATAAGGCAGCAGTGCACTCGGGTGCGCACCCAGGGTTTGTGATGAAGAAGCGCTATCTTTCATCGCAACACCAGCGGCAAAATAACATTGGCGCTCACAATACCCGCAACAAAAAAGCTGATGGTCGCAAGCAGTGAGGGCAACTGAAGCATCGAAAGCCCTGTGATTGCATGACCGCTGGTACAACCACCGGCATAGCGTGTACCAAAGCCGATCAGGAATCCTCCTAAGGCGAGTAAGCCCAAGGTGCGCATATCGGGATTTGCGAAAATTGAGGGTACGATACCAGCCTCGAGAGCCACACCCATGCGCTCGAGACTTTGCTTTGTAGCTTCGCTTATGGCAACAGGGTCTGGATTGACAAAGACCACACCCGATAAAAAACCACCGATAAGTAAACCAAGCACAAAAACCAGATTCCAGGTTTCGGCGCGCCAGTTGTAGCGCAAAAAGGGGGGTTTGACGACTTCGGGCAAAAGAATTGCGCAGGCATGACGCAAATTGCTCGAGAGACCAAAAGAGCGATTACCCAAGAGCAGCATCAAAGGCACAGTTAAGCCGATGAGCGGACCGGCAACATACCACGGTAAAGGTTTTTGCAGTAACTCAACCACTTGTTGTAAAAAATCAGGCATCTATTTGCTCCTCATGCTAAAAAGAACTCGCAAGGTCTAAAATTTTTGTCGTGTAGACCAACTCACCTATGGTTTGTAGGGCGTATTTTTGCAAGCTGTGTGTCGCTTGAATGCGCATGCTCCAACTTGAGCGCTGTGCCGAAGCCAAATACGGCACGATTCTGGTAAAAGACAAATCCTCCCATCGCAAGCAAAAAGACTGCGAAGGTGCGCTTGAGCTGGTTTTGTGAAAAAAGCTTGACCAATTGCGTACCAAGCACAATGCCCACCCCAGCCACGGCAATGAATGTCGCCATGAGACTCCAATCCACGGGCACTTGACCCAAATAGCCAGCAAAACCAGCAAAGGACTTGAGCGCAATCACAACAAGCGATGTTCCCACGGCTTGCTTCATTGGCACCTTACCCAAGAGCACCAAGGCAGGTACAATCAAAAAACCGCCGCCAACACCAACAATGCCCGTCAGGATACCCACGCCGAGTCCCTCGAGCACAATCAGCACAATGGGCATTTGCCCGCCGTGCGTGGCTCGAGCATCGGGGCTTTCTTTGCGCAGCATCAAGAATGCCGCTGCAAGCATGACCAGCGCAAAAAGCATGAGCTGTACCTGACCACTCAAAAAGGCAGCGAGTTTTGCACCGGCAAAAGTGCCAAGCATGGCAATCGGAGCAAAAATGGCAGCAATTCGCACATTGATGTTACCTGCGCGCCAATGACCGAGTACCCCAAATAAGCTTGTCGCCCCGACCACCGCCAGACTCATCGCAATTGCCGACTTGGCTTCGATGCCAAGCACATAGACAAAAATCGGTACGGTCAGAATTGAACCACCACCGCCCATCAACCCAAGGGCAATACCAATCAGCGCCCCGAGCACCAAACCGAGTGGGTTCACGCGCCCACCTCGAGCGGGCGCCCCTCCTGCGCCCAAGTGGCAGTACCGCCTTGCAAGTTAGCAAGATTACCGTGCCCCAAAGCCTCGAGATACTCACATGCCGAACGTGAACGGTTTCCACTGCGGCAAATCATCACCAGTGGTGTTTCGGGGTCTTGAAGAAGCTCGCCTGCGCGAAGCTCGAGGCTCGAGAGCGGTATATTGAGCGCCGCGGGGATGTGTCCGGCAGCGTACTCGTCTGGTTCGCGCACATCGATAAGGCGAGCGCCACGCGAGCGCCACGCCTCGAGTTCATGTGTAAAGATATCTTGGTGCATTGTGTCTCCTGATGCGCCATAAAAATTATTTTTGGCGGGCTATGTGTGCCTGTTTTGTACACCGACACGTTTTGTATATCGGCGCAAAGACGTTGAGCAGAGTTCTAGAAAGTCAAAGCCTTGAGCAAAAACACTAGGCGTTGCGCACTGCCGTTTGCTGCTTTTGCCAAGCCGCATAACCGCCCTCGAGTTCATAGATATTCCTAAAACCACGCGAACGCAAGTAGCTTGCTGCTGCCGCACTGCGCGCCCCACTTTGGCAGTGCAGCAGTACGGGACGGTCTTTAGGAATGTCGTGTAGATTGCTGTACAGGCGCCCTGTGTGCAATTGCGTTGCCTCTGGCAAGTGCCCCGAGGCGAACTCGCTTTTGGCGCGCACATCGAGGACAAAGGGGTTGGAAAGACGCGCAGCCTGTTCGAACGAATAAGGTAGCTGTGGCTCGAGCACAAAGCCCTGTAGTGAAGTTACAAACCCGACCACGCGGTCAATCCCAACGCGGGCGAGTTCGTCGCGCAACTGTACAGCGTGTGCTTGGTCGCGTGCAAGCAAAATCAGGTCTTGGTTTTCTTCAGGGTCAATAAACCACGATGCCCACGTGAGAAAGTTCTGACCCGCGGGCAGGTGCAGCGACCCCGCAACAGCACCACTTTGAAAATCGGTTCGAGCGCGGGTATCGAGCAATAGTGCACCAGCTTTGATTTTATTTGCAGCAGTCGCATGCTCGAGTTGCACAACAGGGTCGCGTTTACCGAGCAGCGCGGGTCCAGCCTTGTTTTGGCGTTTCATGCGCCCAAAGTAGGTGGGGGCATCGGGTTGCCCCTCGAGCAGTGCCGCCGTGAATCCCTCGAGGTCATTTTGTTCAAGGTAGTGTGCCCACCATGCAAAGCGCCGCTCGTAACCGACAGTGCTCGAGGCAATCGCGCCAAGTGCCTTGCCACAGGCGCTACCCGCTCCGTGCCCGGGGTGTACCTGTACGTAGTCAGGCAGGGTTAAAAATTGATCGCGCAGGCTAGAGAACATCTGTTTTGCGCCAATAAAGCGCGTGTCTATGCCACCGGCGGCTTCGTCGAGCAAATCGGGGCGACCGATGTCGCCAACAAAGACAAAATCGCCCGTAAACAAAAAGCCTGGTTGGTCGGTCGTCGCGCCATCCGTGACCAAAAACGACAGGCTCTCGGGGGTATGCCCAGGGGTGTGCAGCGCCTTGATGCGGATGTTGCCGAGCGCAATTTCGCTGCCATGCACCAGTGGTTCGTGTTCAAAAGCATACGCCCAATCGCTGCCGCCTTCGTCGGATAGGTAGAGTTTTGCGCCCGTTGCCGCTGCAAGCTCTCGAGCACCAGATAGGTAATCGGCATGGATGTGCGTTTCGGTGACCGCCACAATCTCGAGCTGCTGGCGCTTGGCTTCTTCGATGTAGACATCGATGTCGCGCCGCGGGTCAATCACGATGGCAACAGCTTTGGCTTGGCAGCCGAGCATAAAACTCGCCTGTGCTAGACCTTGGTCATAAAATTGTTTGAGTAGCATATATTTTTCCTCCGAGTTCAGAATATATACCTCAAGAAGCACAACTACAAGTACCCCATAGGGGTATATAAACCCATGCGATAGACGCTATTGGTTTGACCAATAGGGTCAGGCTCATCGGATACCCCACCCAGTCAAATACACCCCGCCAGCCCCTCGTTAGAGTGACTGTGCAGCGGGTATCTCGAGCAGTGGGCGCGAGGTTATTTTGTCTCGTTTGGCTTGAGCAAGGGAAAGAGCAGCACATCGCGAATGCTGGTCTGGTTGGTGAGCAGCATGGTTAAGCGGTCAATGCCAATACCCAGACCGCCGGCGGGCGGCATGCCGTACTCGAGCGCGAGC
>JBKBVO010000193.1:0-4246 GCA_046289535.1 Deinococcales bacterium
GGCAAAATTTGTGCAAGCACCGTGTGTATACCCAGTATTTGTGCAATGGCTTTTGCAGTTTGGGCGTTGTCGCCAGTCACCATGGCAAGCTCGAGTCCTAATTCGCGCAAACGCTGCAAGGCTTGGGTTGTGCCTTCTTTGATTGGGTCTGCAACCGCTAAAGTTGCGGCAATTTTGTTTTCGATTACAGCAAAAAATGGAGTTTTACCCTGAATTGCAAGAGTGCTTATTTCGGGTGGCTCGAGACCGAGCGAGTCTAAAAATTGCACAGAGCCGATTTGTACTTTTTGCCCCCCTACCACGCCGCTAATACCCAGACCAGAGTAGCTCACAAAATCTGTTACCGGCAGCAATTCCAAGCCCTCGGCTCGAGCTGCCGCCACGACAGAGCGCGCAATCGGGTGCTCGGATAGATGCTCTAAGCTGGCGGTTTTTTGCAACACACTTGAGCGCGAAAAACCCGTCTCGAGCAAAAAATCTGTAAGTTCAGGCTCGCCCTTGGTGAGTGTTCCTGTTTTGTCAAATGCCACGATTTTGGCACCTTGTAATAACTCGAGTGCTGCACCCTTACGGAATATCAGCCCCATTTGAGCAGCTTTGCCAGTGGCAACCATAATGCTGGTCGGTGTCGCCAAGCCCAGCGCACAGGGGCAAGCGATAATCAGCACGGCTACGGCGTTGATAATCGCGATATTTATGCCAGCAGTCAGCCACCAAATCACAAATGTGAGCAAGGCGACCAGCAAAACAACAGGCGTAAACACCGCCACGACGCGGTCGGCTAGTCCCTGAATTGGTGCTTTGCTCGCCTGAGCGCTTTCGACCATACGGATAATCTGTGCAAGCACAGTGTCTGCACCAATGGCGGTGGCACGAATTTGCAAACTTCCGGTGGTGTTCATTGTTCCACCCACCACGTTTGCGCCAAGTTTTTTAGCCACTGGTTGTGCCTCGCCGGTAAGCATGCTCTCATCTACATAACTTGTTCCAGAAATCACCTCGCCATCTACAGGAATTTTAGCAGCAGGACGGACGAGCACAATGTCGCCTACCTGGACTTGATCGGTCTTGACCTCGAGTTCTTGGTTATTGCGCAGCACAATGGCGGTTTTGACCTGCAAACCCAAAAGCGCGCGCATCGCATCGCCGGTGCGTCCCTTGGCAAGTGCCTCGAGATATTTACCCAGCAGCAGCAGTGTGATGACCACACCTGCTGCCTCAAAATAGACATGTCTACTGGCTTGGGGAATGCTATTTGGCATAAATGTCTCGAGCAAAACCACCATTGTCGAATACCAGAATGCTGCACTGGTACCAATGGCAACAAGGCTATTCATGTCGGGGTTACCAGCACGCAACGCTTTATAACCGAGGCGCACAAAACGCCAACCCGCCTCGAAATAAATTGGCAGCGCGAGTCCAAGCATCAACCAATCCCAAAAGAGCATCGGTGCAAGCCGTATTTGTAGCTGCATGGCGGGTTCCCAAAGCATTGGTAACATTGCCAATAACAAAAGCGGTACGGCAAATAGACTCGAGAACAGCACATCGCGCCGCAGGCTGCCCAGAGCGTCATCTTGGGTTTTGCCGTTTTGTTGCGGCTCGAGTACTCCGTAGCCCGCCTCGAGGATGGCGTTTTTGAGACGTTCTCGTGCAAGGTTTTGCTCTACTTGTACCGTCGCACGTTCGGTGGCAAGATTCACGCTTGCCTCCAGAACCCCATCCACCTTTTTAAGGGCGCGTTCGACCCGCCGTACACAAGCCGCGCAGGTCATACCGGTGATTTCAAACTCGAGTTGGCGCATAAATAATCCCCCCCAGGGGATAGATCTGGAGTCTATGGTTTTGGAATGGGGTTGTCAAGGGTCTCGAGCATGATGGGCTGCTGATTGGATTTTTGAGACCTGAATCTAAAAACCTAGGAAATATGATTTATTTGTTAATGGCGCGTTGTATGCCCCATGCCCCACGCACCGTATGTTAGATTGTGATAATCACAAGTTAAGTTATCTTAGCTATTCTCGGAGCCGATGCCTATAGGGTGTGAAGCGCTGCTCCCCATGGGCACAAGCACCTGCCACCTCGAGTTTGATTTTCCTGACCTCGAGTGCTACTATAATTTCCGATCCCCCTGGGGGCATAAGGAGAACCAATGAGCATCCAACTGCAAATCGAAGGTATGAGCTGTGGTCACTGCCAAAAAGCCGTGGATACCGCGCTCCGCAATGTAAAAGGGGTAACCGCAGTCTCTGTTTCGCTCGAGGGCAAATCTGCACAAATTGAGGGCACGCCCGATCTGAGCGCTTTGATTGCTGCTGTACAAGAAGAAGGCTACAGCGCTAAGGCTGTCTAAAAATATGGAAAAAAACACCCATACGCTCTGTATGCCTCTCGAGAGCCGCAAACGCGCCATTCGGCGCTTGGCGATTGCCAAAGGGCACTTAGAAAGTATCCAGCGCATGCTCGAGGATCCGCACGTGTATTGTGTAGATGTGCTGCGTCAAATTAAAGCCGTGCAGGGTGCTTTAGCAGGTGCAGGCGAGGTGGTTTTGCGCGGACATCTCGAGGCACACGTCAGCACTGCTGCCGAACGCGGCGACCAAGTCGAACTGATAGACGAATTGATGGAAGCTATTCGCTATTCTTGATAATTGTAGTGGGTTGGGGATATCACCTGCATCCCGACACTCGAGCCCTGTAATTAACGCGTTCAAAATGGCAAAACAAAGTCGTGTTCGTGTGAAGTCTCGAGTGCGCGTTGGTAGGGAAGACTGCAATACTGTGATGGAGGGCTTCTTTGGTACTCTAAAGTTCGAGTTGAACTTGCGCATTTCGATTGGTACTCGAGAAATAACAAAAGGCATTGTGTTTGAATGGGTTGAAGTGTTTTACAACCGCGTTCGACCGCACTCGAGCAATGACTCCTTGCCTTTTAAGGAGTTTTGGTCTCGAAGTTAAATGACGAACCGATTGTTCACTCAATCTTGATAACTTCACTCCTGCCCTTGGTTTATAGTCCTGCCTTTTTCATCGCCCTGTAGAGCGCCCGCACAATGTCACCATAACGTGCATTGGCGGCTTCGGGGTTGGCAATCACGACTGCCTCAAGTGGCGGCAAGTCCATACGTCGTAGTGCTTCGCGGACGCGACGACGCACGCGGTTTCGCACTACGGCTTTGCCCACTTTTTTAGAGACCACAATCCCAACGTGCAAACCCGCCTTAGCAGGCAGCCATTTTAAGGACAAACATGCGGTACGACCAGGCTTACCTTTATTTTTTAATCGCCGAAAGCGCCAATCTTTGGACAGCCCGCGAAGCTTTTGTGCCCGAAAAACAAGGCGAGTCTCGAGTTTGATATCTCGAGACTCGCCCATGAGCGCCTTTACTTGAAGCGCGGGGACTTGACCGCGAGTGTTGCACGACCCTTGGCACGGCGACGGGCAAGCACACGACGACCAGTGCTGGTTTGCATACGAGCGCGGAAGCCGTGGGTCTTGGCGCGCTTACGACGATTTGGTTGCCAGGTACGTTTCATAGATAACCTCTTGGAGACAAAATTTCGCCCCTTTTCGAGGCAGCCTTGGGATTCTAGCAGAAAATCGAGAGGCTTGCAAGGGCAGTCAGCTCGGCAGGTCTTGTGAAGCTAAAAGTTTTACTGTCTCGAGTGCAATCGCCAATTCTTCGTTTGTTGGAATGACCAGCACTGCTACTTTTGAATTCGCACTCGAGATGCGCGTTTGCTTATTTTGGTTGGCGTGAGCATCTAATTCCACCCCAAGCCAACCCAAACCTAAGACAATTTTCTCGCGCATTTTAAAATCGTTTTCGCCAACCCCTGCGGTAAAAACAATCGCATCTATACCTTGGAGCGCCGCCACATACGCCCCGATTTGCTTGCGAATACGGTAACTAAAAAGCTCGAGCGCAACCTGTGCTGTCACATCGGTCTCGGCTTTCTTCCAGATATCGCGCAGGTCGGCAGCCCCTGCCAAGCCGAGCATCCCCGAGTTTTTATTAAGCAACTTGTCGGTGGCATCCACACCATACTGGCGCACCAATTCGAGCACAAGTCCAGCGTCTATGTCACCTGCTCGAGTTCCCATGACCAAACCCTCGAGTGGGGTAAAACCCATGCTGGTGTCTATGCTTTTGCCATGAAGCACGGCGCAGGCGCTTGCCCCATTGCCGATGTGCAAACTGATGATTTTGAGCTGCTCGAGTGGGCGCTCTAAAAAAGCCGCAGC
>JBKBVO010000194.1:0-4187 GCA_046289535.1 Deinococcales bacterium
GTCTTACCAATCCACTTTGAAAGGTTTTACCAGTCTATTTTGTCAGAATTTTCAAAAAAGTTTCGAAATGAAGGCTCATCAGGAATCACAGGTCATTGAAATGGTTAACAGGCTTGTTGATAAAAGAAATAGTAAAGCTCAACTAGGTAGAACAAGACTCATTAGGATTTCTTGCTGCAATTGATATGGAACAGGATACAAGCGTATTATTAGTCCCCAGCTTTCGATTGGCATGGCTTGTTTTGCCCGTATCATTTACGCAAAAAATAATCGACAAGTTATTGAGCATAGCACCTAACGACGCGGTACATTTGATTCACAAAGCTGCATTTTTGGAGTTGTTTTATAAAGCAGAAACCTCGATTATTAAAATATTCTTCGAGAGGCAAGTTCTTTAATAGAAAAAAGAATCTCTCAACTTCATAAATTTTAGTCCATTCAGACAGTGCAGTACGGCTGTCGAGCGCTGCTTAAAAAAGTCCAAAACGGCGGCGCGAAGGAGGAAATGTGAAAGTCAGGGCAAGTGTCAAAAAAATGTGCGACAACTGCAAAGTTGTTCGCCGCCACGGGGTTGTATATGTGATCTGTAAAGACCCCAATCACAAGCAGAGGCAAGGTTAGTTATGGCGCGTATCAGTGGCGTAGATTTACCTCGTGAAAAGCGTGTTGAAATCGCTTTGACCTATCTTTTTGGTATTGGTTTAACGCGTAGCCAAGAAGTCTTGGCGGCGACTGGAATCAACCCAGATACCCGCGTCAAAGCCCTCACCGAAGCCGAGCAGACCAAGCTGCGCGATTACATCGAAAAGAACTACAAAGTCGAAGGCGACTTAAAAAGCGAAATCGGGCAGAATATCAAGCGCCTAATGGACATCGGTTCGTATCGTGGTATCCGTCACCGCAAGGGGTTGCCCGTACGCGGTCAGCGCACCAAGACCAACTCGCGCACCCGCAAAGGTCCGCGCAAGACCGTAGCTGGCAAGAAGAAAGCTGCAAGGAAGTAATTTATGGCGAAACCTGTTAAAGGAAAGGCTCCGAAAGCCAAGCGCCGCAATATCCCAAGCGGCAAGGCGTACATTAACGCCTCGTACAACAACACCATTGTCACCATCGCCGATACCGCAGGCAACCCTGTGGCTTGGAGCAGTGGCGGAACGATTGGCTATAAGGGTAGCAAAAAAGGCACCCCTTATGCCGCACAACTCGCTGCCGCTGATGCCGCCAAAAAAGCCCAAGGTATGGGCATGACTGCTGTAGACGTGGTCGTGCGTGGTACTGGCTCGGGACGCGAACAAGCAATCCGCGCTATTCAGGCAAGCGGTTTAGACGTGAAATCAATTATGGATGACACCCCAGTGCCACACAACGGTTGCCGTCCACGCAAGAAGATGAGGTTATAATGGCTCGCTACACCGGACCCGCAGTAAAACTGTGCCGCCGTGAAGGTGTCAATTTGTTTGATTCCGACAAGGTGGCAAAATACCTTGCCAAGCGCGAGAACCCACCAGGTCAGCACGGCGCACGCCGCAAGGGTCGCCCAAGTGACTTTAGTGTGCGTTTGCGCGAAAAACAAAAGCTGATTCGCATTTACGGTATGTCAGAAAAGCCATTCCGTAATCTCTTCAGCGAAGCTGCCCGCAAAGTTGGCGTAACTGGCACGATCTTTTTGCAACTGCTCGAGAGCCGCTTAGACAATGTTGTTTACCGCATGGGCATTGCCAGCACCCGCCGCCAAGCACGTCAGTTTGTGGGTCATGACCACATCCGCGTCAATGGCAAGCGCGTGACTATCGCCAGCTACCGCGTCAAGCCAGGCGATGTGATTTCAGTCAAAGAAAGTAGCAAAAGCTTACTCTTTATTAAAGAGAATGTGGAAGCACAAAAGCGCCGTCGCACCGTGAATTGGATTTCCTTTGACCCAGAAAAGCTCGAGGGTAAGTTTGAGCGCCTGCCTGCTCGGGAAGATTTGGTCATTCCAGTCAATGAACAGTTTGTCGTTGAGTATTATAGCCGTTAAAGCTAGCAGCCAGTAGCATTTTCCCCCCAAGCCCTTTTTCCCCATGCTCTCGAGGTGCAAGCCACGCGCACCAACCCCTACACCGATCACGTTCCTCGAGAGATGATTATGGAGGCACTGTGGAATTTAAGCCCCGCCTCACCGCGAAAACAACTGATAAATATGGCGAATTTGTCCTCGAGCCACTGCAGCGTGGCTACGGTGTGACGATTGGTAACCCGTTGCGCCGTATCCTGCTCTCGAGTATCCCCGGCACAGCAGTGACCAGCGTTTACATCGAGGACGTACTGCACGAATTTAGCACCATTAATGGTGTCACCGAAGACGTGATTCATATTATCCTCAACCTCAAGCAACTGGTGGTGAAGTTCCATGCTGGCGGTCCAAAGACACTGTCTATTCGCGCCGAAGGTCCACGCCAGGTTTTTGCTAAGGATTTGGATGTTCCTTCGGATGCGGAAATTGTCAATCCAGACCAATACATCTGCACGCTTGGGAAGGGCGGTAAGTTGGTGATGGAAATCCGTGTCGAGGAGGGCGTGGGTTACGTTCCTTCCGAACGGCATAACACCAAAGACCGCATCAACAGCATCCCTGTGGATGCAGTCTATACCCCTGTCACTCGTGTTGCTTACCACGTTGAGGACACCCGCGTTGGTCAGCAAACCGACCTTGACCGCCTGATTTTGCGCATCTGGACGGATGGTAGTGTTTCACCCGATGGCGCACTCGAGCAAGCTGTGGGCTTGTTGCGTGAACAGCTCAACGTTTTCTCGAGCGCCGAAAAAGTAACTCCTCCGCCCGCACCAATGCGCCAAATGCTTGAAGTACCAAAAGCCGTGATTCCTGCCGAAAATCCACCTGTACGCGAAAAGCTAATCAGCAAAGCGGTCGCCCAAACAGGCAAGGATAATGGCATGACTTTGGAAGGCTTAGGTCTGACCACACGCACACTGCATTCCTTAAAAGAGGAAGGCGTGGACAGCGTGAGCGCACTCACCAGCTTGTCGGAAAAAGACCTGAAAAAGGTTCCAGGTGTTGGTGAACGCAGCATGGACGAAATCAAGAAGCAACTCGCTATTCACGGACTCGAACTGAAGCCGTAAGACTCCCAACGTGCCCAAATCATGGGTGCGACCATTCCCCTCGAGCACCTCGAGACAGGAGCAACACTATGAGACACCAAGTCGCCGGACGGCGTTTAAGCCGTTCTTCTTCGCACCGCCGCGCTTTGGCAACCGCCCAAGCTACGGCACTCTTGCGCCACGGACGCATTGAAACCACTCTCGCCAAAGCAAAGGAGCTGCGCCCCTATGTTGAGAGCCTGATTACCACTGCCAAGGGCGGCACGCTGCACAACCGCCGCGTGATTGGTGCAGACATCAAAGACAAAGACGTACTTAAGAAGCTCTTTGATGAAATTGCTCCAGCCTTTGCTAACCGACCAGGCGGATACACCCGTATCTTGAAAACCGGCATCCGCAAAGGTGACAGCGCCCCAACCGCGTTGATTGAACTTGTAACTTTTGAAGTCGAAGCCTAAATTTGTCATAAAAAACCAGCTCGAGACAAACATATCGAGCTGGTTTTTTTATACCCGAATGAGCTTTTCAACTCGACTTGAATCGCTATCGGCAGTGTGTCCTCGGTCTATGATTCTTCCTTTTTGCATCACAAAAAAGTGATCGGCAAAACTCCAAGCAAAATCAAGGTACTGCTCGACCAACAAAATCGCAATGCCAAGCTCAGAGCGCACTCGAGCCAAGGCATTTTCGATTTCTTGCACAATGTTGGGCTGAATACCTTCGGTTGGTTCGTCCAACAATAGCAATGTCGGCTGGGTCACCAAAGCACGTCCTATCGCTAGTTGTTGTTGTTGACCTCCAGATAAAAACCCGCCTTTGCGATCTTTAAAATCGTGCAGAATTGGAAAAAGTTCATGGACTATTTTTGGAATATCTTTGCTCGAGTTTCTGCGCCGAGAAACAGCCGCCAAACCCATCAGTAAGTTTTCTTGTACGGTCAGGTGCGGAAAAATCCCACGTCCTTGTGGCACATAGGCAACGCCTTGGCGTGCACGTTCATAGGCTGGGAGTTGCGAAAAAAACATCTCCTGCCCAAAGCGAATTCTGCCCGATGAAATTGCATGCAAGCCAACGATGGTTCTGAG
>JBKBVO010000195.1:0-4161 GCA_046289535.1 Deinococcales bacterium
GAAGTTGGTTGGTTTACCGCGAGTATCAAAGACATCCATGATGCCCAAGTTGGTGATACGGTTACAGGTGCCAGCAAACCGACACTCGAGCCTTTCCCTGGTTTTAAGCCTGCTCAGCCTGTGGTCTTTAGCGGTCTGTACCCCACCGATACTGCCGAATACCCCAAGTTGCGCGAAGCGCTCGAGAAGTTGCAACTCAACGATGCCGCACTGAACTTTGAACCAGAAACCTCAGAGGCGCTTGGTTTTGGTTTCCGTTGCGGATTTTTGGGTTTATTGCATGCCGAAGTGGTGCAAGAACGGCTCGAGCGCGAATTTGATTTAGACTTAATCGCCACTGCGCCGAGCGTGGTTTACCGCGTGACCAAAACCGATGGTACGGTGTTTGAGATGCAAAACCCCGCCGAACTCCCAACGGCGGATCGCTTGGATAAAATCGAGGAGCCATACATCAAGCTATCGGTGATTTTGCCCGAAGAATATGTGGGCAGCGCGATGCAGCTTCTCGTTGAAAAGCGCGGTACCCTGAAGGATATGGTCTATGTTGGGCGACGTGTCGAGCTTCGCTACGAAGTGCCATTCGGCGAAGTGTTGTACGATTTCCATGACCGCTTAAAATCCCTGTCTCGAGGCTATGCCAGCATGGACTACGAACAGATTGGTTACCAAGAAAATGATTTGGTCAAAGTTGGGATTTTGGTCAACAACGAACCTGTAGATGCCTTGGCTGTTATTTGTCACCGCGATAAAGCCGAAAGCATTGGGCGCAGAATCGTGGACAAAATGGCAGATGTGATTCCGCGCCAGATGTTCCCCGTGCCGATTCAAGCCGCGATTGGTGCAAAGATTATCGCGCGCGCCACGGTCAAAGCTTATCGCAAAGACGTGCTTGCCAAGTGCTACGGCGGCGATATTACACGCAAGAAAAAGCTCTTAGAAAAGCAAAAAAAAGGACGCAAGCGCATGAAGGCAATCGGTACGGTCGAAGTGCCGCAAGAAGCCTTCTTGGCGGTGCTCTCGAGCGATGAGTGAAAGGTATATAATCACTGCATGAACTTGACCCAAGCCGAGCTGCTCGTCCAAGCTCGCATTCGAGGCACGCGCAAAGCGAGTGCCGAACCTGCCTACCAGCATTCGCTGCGCGTTGCTCAGACGTTGGGGCGACATGGCTTTGCCCCTGATGTAGTGCTCGCGGGAATGCTGCACGACATCGTCGAAGACGGCGAAACCACACTGCTCGAGCTCGAGTCGCTTGGCTGCAACAAAAATGTTTTACATTTGGTAGACCTTGCGAGCCACAGTCTCGAGTACCCTGCGCGCACGGCGCTCGAGAAAGACCAGCGCTGGGCAAAAATGGTGCAGCGCCTCGAGCAAGCTGCCAGTCCGGAGGCGTGGGCGGTCAAGCTCGCGGATTTGCTCGATAACCTGCGCGGTTGCCGTTCGCTCGCACCCGAGCGTCAAGCGGTGTTTCTCGAGCTTAAAGCCCCGACATATTTGCGTCTAACTAACAGTATTTTGGGGCAGCATATGCTGTGGCGCGAGGTGCTGCTCGAGTGGGCGGCTTTTGGCGAAGAGAAATACCGCCAACTGCTTTAACCAAAATAACTGACAAATACGCAGGGTTTTGCCAACCAACATACCCACCGCGGTGCCGCTCCGTGCGGGCGAACTCCTACCGATTTTTGAACCTTGAGATGCGCGCCAAGCTAGAGTAGTCTGGACATCAGTTAGGAATCATTCCTAATAGCATAATAGACCAGACTCTCGAGCAATCGAGCTATCAAGGAGAAGAGATGAACCTTTCGATCAAAGATTTGTGGGTCAGTATAGACGGCGAAATGATTCTCAAGGGTGTGAACTTAGAAGTTCCTGCTGGGCAGTTCCACGCAATTATGGGACCAAACGGCAATGGGAAAAGCACCCTTGTCAAGGCGATTGCGGGTGCGCCTGAGTATACCGTCGAGCGTGGCGAAGTTTTGTACAACGGTATCAATGTGCTTGAACTCGAGCCAGACGAACGCGCCCGCCAAGGGTTGTATTTAGCCTTCCAATATCCGGTCGAGATTCCTGGTGTGACGGTCGCGAACTTCTTGCGCCTCGCAATCCAGGCGCGCACGGGCGAGGAAGTGCAGTTCATGGACTTCTACAAGAAGCTCACCCGCGCGCTCGAGATTCTCGATTGGGACGAAAGCTGGGTGAACCGCTATCTCAATCAGGGCTTTTCGGGCGGCGAAAAAAAGCGCAACGAAATCCTGCAAATGCTGATGCTCGAGCCGAGCTTTGCCTTGATGGACGAAACCGACTCCGGCTTGGATATTGATGCTTTAAAAGTTGTTGCCAAGGGTGTAAATGCCATGCGCGGCACCAACTTTAGCGCTCTGATGATCACTCACTACAACCGCCTGCTCGAGTTTATCGTACCTGACATGGTGCACATTATGGTGGACGGCAGGATTGTTAAATCTGGCGGCAAGGAATTGGCACTCGAACTCGAGGAAAATGGCTATGAGCCAGTGAAGGCACTCGCTGCTCAGCAGCCTGCTCCCAGCTTTGTTTGAACCCAATAAGGAGTCTTATGCCCGAAGTTATCGAAGAACGCTACAGCGATAATATCCCCGATGCCTCTATCGCCGAAATCAATGAAAGTTACGAATTCGGCTGGTCGCAACCCGAAAACTATGCACTCAAAGCTCCCAAAGGCTTATCCAGAGAAGTCGTTGAACTCATCAGCAAGTCTAAAAACGAACCTGCTTGGATGCTCGAGTTCCGCTTAAAGGCACTGGATATTTTTAACTCCAAACCTATTCCTAAATGGGGTGCAGATTTGAGCGGTTTAGACCTCGAGAATATCTATTACTACATCAAGCCCACAGAAGCCCTCAATAGCCGCACTTGGGATGATGTACCCGATGATATCAAAAACACTTTTGACCGGCTTGGTATCCCCGAGTCCGAGCGCGGAATGCTTGCGGGTGTTGGTGCGCAGTACGAATCCGAGATGGTTTACCACAACCTAAAAGAGGAGTGGGAAAAGCTCGGTGTGGTCTTCTTGAGCATTGAAGATGGAATGCGCGAGTATCCAGAGTTGTTCCGTGAGCACTTTGGTACCGTGATTCCGCCCGAAGATAATAAATTTGCGGCGGTGAACAGTGCCGTGTGGTCGGGTGGCAGTTTTGTCTATGTACCCAAAGGTGTAAAAGTTGAAGTTCCATTGCAAACTTATTTCCGTATCAATGCCGAAAACTCTGGGCAGTTCGAGCGCACTTTAATCATTATTGATGAAGGCGCATACGCTCACTATATCGAGGGTTGCACCGCGCCGTCCTACTCGAGCGACAGCTTTCACTCGGGGGTCATTGAAATCGTTGTCAAAAAAGGCGCTCGGATGCGCTACAGCACGATCCAAAACTGGTCACACAATGTGTACAACCTTGTGACTCAACGCGCTGCGGTCTACGAGGGCGCACACATGGAATGGGTGGATGGCAACCTCGGTAGCAAAGTGACAATGAAGTACCCTGCAACGTATTTGCTCGAGCCAAATGCGCGCGGCGAAATTCTCAGCATTGCGATGGCGACCACTGGGCAACACCAAGACGCAGGTGGTAAAGTGCTACATTTCGCGCCAAACACCAGCTCGAGCATTGTATCTAAATCCATTTCCAAAAACGATGGGCGCTCGAGTTACCGAGGTTTGGTCAAGGTTTACGACGGTGCAAAAAATGCCAAAAGCAATGTTGAATGCGATGCGCTGCTGTTAAACGACGACTCGAGAACCGATACCTACCCGTATATCGAAATCGAAGAAAAAACCGCCTCGGTTGGGCACGAGGCGACCGTTTCGAAAATCAATGACGAGCAGGTGTTTTACTTGATGTCGCGCGGTTTGTCCGAAGAGGCGGCGACAGGTTTGATTGTGCGTGGATTCATCGAGCCAATCGCCAAAGAGCTACCACTCGAGTATGCAGTGGAGTTAAACCGTCTGATTGAACTCGAGATGGAAGGGTCGGTCGGTTAGTCATGACCCAACTTACGTCTGCTTTTGCTGTTTTGCCCGACCGCTCCGAACCCGCTTGGTTGCGCGATGCGCGCCAAAATGCGTTCGCTGTTTTTAACGACCGCAAAGTCCCGACGACTGCTGTCGAGGCGTGGAAGTACACC
>JBKBVO010000196.1:0-4130 GCA_046289535.1 Deinococcales bacterium
GGTGATTTGCTCACCAAGCCACATCGTGAGTGCACAACCCGCCATTTGTGTGAGCACAAGCACCAACATAAAGATTGCGGGGTTCCAGCCAATCCTTAAAAAGGTACCTTGGGATTGCAACAGGTTGGCAAAGAAAAAGGCTTGTATCGCTGCTAAACCAATCGCCGCGACTCGAGTGTATTGCTGAATGCGTTTTGAGCCTTCAGGACCTTCTTTTTGCATTTTCTCGAGCGCTGGCACTGCTGTGGTCATAATTTGCATGATGATGCTGGCAGTAATATAGGGCAGTACACCCAAGGCAAAAATCGAGAACTGTTCGAGATTACCGCCCGAGACCAAGCCCAGAACACCAAGCACCCCACCCAAGTTGCCTTGGTTGAGGTTGTTAGAAAGGCTGCTGGCATCCACACCAGGCGTTGGAATTGCCGCGCCAAGGCGGTAAATTGCTAGTACAGCAAGAGTAAAAAGAATTTTGTATCGCAAATCGGGAATTTTAAACGCATCTACAAAAGCACGCCACATGGTTCACCCCACCGTCCCTAAAGCATACAATGCCGCGCCCAAAAGAGACACGGCATCGAAAGCTGGTAGGTTCACGCGCCCTCGGCGCTCGAGCTGCTGAAAACAGTCACACTGCCACCGGCGCTCTTGACTTTTTCAATTGCGGCAGCGCTGGCGTTGTCCACACTGATGGTTAAGGCAACCGCCACCTCACCACGCGCAAGCAATTTGATTGGGTGCTGCACCTTTTTAATCAGACGACGCGCCATCAGGCTTTCGGCGTTGACCACGCTGCCTGCAGCAAAACCGTCAAGGTCAGAGAGGTTGATGATGTGGAATTGCTGCTTGTTTGGGTTGTTAAAGCCGCGCTTAGGCAGACGGCGGATCATTGGCACCTGACCGCCTTCGGCTTTGTACGAACCCGAAGAGGCAAGGCTTGAGCCTGAGCGGCTCTGCTGACCCTTGTGTCCGCGACCCGCGGTTTTATCGGTGCCACCCGGACCGCGCCCGACTCGTTTCTTGCGGTGGCGCGCGCCTGGGTTGGGTTTGAGTTCATTGAGTTTCATGGAAAACCTCTTTGAGCTACTGGCGTCTAGCTCCTAGCCTCTAGTTTTGTTTTTTCTAGTAGCCAGCAGCTAGCTACCTTTAGCTAATCTCGAGAATAAACTTAATTGCCTCGACCTGCCCTCGGGTGGCGGGGGAGTCATCTACAGTAACAGTCTGACCAATTTTTTTTAGTCCAAGCGATTTGGCGGCAGACAGTTGGGGTTTGGTCAGCTTAATCAGGCTGCGCTTTAAGGTCAGGGTCATCGTTGACGCGCTGTTCATTGTGCGGACTCCTTTAACTTGGCAAGACCTTCGCGGGTTTGTAAGCGGCGCAAGCCGTCAAATACTGCATAAGCAACATTGACCTTGGTGCGGCTACCGAGTTCCTTAGAAAGCAAATCGGTGATGCCAGCAAGTTCGGCGATGGCGCGGGGCACACCGCCTGCAATAACGCCCGTACCAGCGCTGGCAGGGCGCAAAATCACATTGCTGGTGGTGTTCTGTCCAATGATGTCGTGTGGGATGGTACCATTTTGCAAAGGAACGCGAATCAGGTTCTTGCGCGCGTTAGCGTTGGCTTTGGCAACCGCCAAGGGCACTTCGCGCGATTTGCCGATACCCAAGCCCACGCGACCATTGCGGTCTCCGACCACAACGACAGCTTGGAACTTGAAGCGACGACCACCTTGGTAGGTCTTGGCGTTGCGCTCGAGCGAGATCATCTTTTCTTCAAATGGATCGGTGCTGCGTTCGGCTTCCTGACGGCGATTGTTGCCGCCGCGGTTTCCGCCGCGCTGATTGCCGCTGCTGCGCTGATTGCTGCCGCGCTGGTTTGTGCCACGGCTGTTTGAGGATTCAGAAGTCAAGACCACCCTCCCGCGCCGCATCCGCGAGCGCTTTTACACGACCATGGTACTGGTATGAACCACGATCAAAGACTACAGATTTGATACCCTTGGCAGACGCTGCACTGGCGATAGCTGCGCCAACCGCTTTGGCGACTTCGGTTTTGGTACCAGACTTGCCTTCCAGTGCCACACTCGAGGCAGCAGCGAGGGTTGCTCCTGCAGCATCGTCAATGATTTGGGCATAGATGTGCTTGTCCGAACGGAAAACAGATAAACGCGGGCGGCTCGAGACCGCCTTGATTTTGTTGCGGGTACGGTAAGTACGACGGGTTTTAGCAGTAGTGCTCATTTCTTACCTCCCTTACCACCTGCGGCAGACTTGCCTGGCTTGAGGCTTAGCTTCTCGCCCTCGAAGCGCACGCCCTTACCGTGGTAGGCATCGGGGATTCGCTTCTCGCGCACATTGGCTGTGACTTGTCCAACCAGTTGTTTATCAATGCCGTGAACTTGGATTTTGGTCTGCTCTGGCACAACAAAGCTGATACCTGCTGGAGGCTCAATAATGACGGGGTGGCTATAGCCGATGCTCAGCTCGAGTGCCTTGCCACTGAGTTTGGCGCGGAAGCCCACACCGTGCAACTCGAGATTCTTTTGGAAACCTTGCGATACACCCTGGATGGCATTTGCCAAGAGGGTGCGGGTCAGTCCGTGCAGTGCGCGGTGGGTGCGGCTGTCGGATGGACGGGTGACATTGATATTACCACCCTCCTCTTGGATGCCAATTTCGGGGCTGACAGCGACTTTGAGTTCGCCCTTTGCGCCCTTGACCGTGACAATGCCGGTACCAACACTGACGGTGACGCCCTTTGGCAGGGCAATGGGTTGACGACCGATACGGCTCATTAGTACACCTCGCAAATCACTTCGCCGCCTACGCCAAGTTTGCGTGCTTCGCGATCAACCATCAAACCCTTCGAGGTGCTGACGATAGCGATGCCCAAACCAGAGCGGATTTTGGGGAGATTTTCGGAAGTGACATAAGCACGACGACCTGGGCGGCTGATACGAGTCAGGCTCTTCAAGACAGGTTCGCGTTTGGCACCGTACTTCAAGCCAACACGAATCACTTCAAAGCCGTTCTCGAGCTTGACGCGCTCGACGTTGCGGACATAACCCTCGTTCTCGAGGATTTTGGCGATACGCTCTTTGAACTTGGATGCGGGGATATCCACGCTCTCCTTGTAGGTACGCACCCCGTTACGGATGCGTGTGAGCATATCGGCGACTGGATCTGAAAGCATTCTTTCTCCTGTTAATAACGGCGCTAAAAAAACGCCGCCTTGCCTCTTTTGCGGGTGGTATCGTTCAAAACTGAGCGACCATCCCCGCACCGACCCGAGCCGCTGCTGTTGGGCTTGTACCTCCAACACGCGTGTCTCAAGTAAAACCAGTACTCACTAGAAAGTGAGCATCCAACCATACCCAAAAACAGTAGGCTATTTGTCCTTAAAAATAAAAGATGCTCGAGACAAGCAAAACCAGAACACCAAACCCTACCAGAAAGCAAAAAGCAAAAGGCGCAAAGGCTCTGAGCGAACTCGAGTATCTAGTAGGCGAGTTCACGAGTCAAGACAAGATATTGAGGCTGTTCGCGGTTAGCCTTAGGCAATTGGCGCAATCGAATTTCGCATCGCAGCTTTTATGCCAAACGTGGTTTTCAAGAAAGCCCATTTCAGCCCGTTTTGTGTTCAATTTCGAGGTATGAGATGAGAATTATACTTTATTATAGTTACTTCAGGAGAAACGATGAGCAAACCATGCTCAGAGCGTGTTTATGAAGTGGGTAGAGCCAGTCAGAATTAGGCTGTGAAACAAAAAATCTACACCAGTAGCCTTACCCGCCAACAGTTTAAGCATCTCGAGCCAGCCGCCAAAAGTGGATATGTTTGAGGTCATTAATGCGATTCTTTAGGTCCTACGCAATGTTTGTGTTTAGCGTGATCTACCTAATGACTTTCCAAAGTGGCAAACCGTTTATGCCTATTTCAAATGGTTTGAGCGTAGTGGTTCTTGGGTTGCCATCAATCGCGGCGTTCTTGTACGAAAAGCTCGAAAAGCAAAAAACCGCAACCCTGAACCTAGTGCTGCCATCATTGACACACAAACAGTTCGTACCACACCACAAGGTATGACGGCGGCAAGAAAAAAACGGTTGGACGCAAACGCTATATTCTT
>JBKBVO010000010.1:0-21839 GCA_046289535.1 Deinococcales bacterium
CTATGTTTTGGCAGGCTACTATGCCACCGACACCAGCGCTGCCCTAACTGCAACCACGTATCAAGCGGCATTATCTTCCGCCAACCTAGCACTGTGTGGTGCCCAAATGCTTACTGCCGAGCGGGCGGTCTATGCGCTTTGCCGCCCACCTGGACACCACGCGATGCGCGGTGCCATGGGTGGGTACTGCTTCCTGAATAACGCAGCAACAGCGGCGGCGTTCTTAAGTCAAAACGGCGCTCGAGTTGCGCTGCTCGATGTGGACTATCACCACGGCAACGGCAGCCAAGATATTTTTTACCACCGCCCCGATGTGCTGACCATTTCGCTACACGCCGACCCAGTTTTCGAGTATCCGTACTATCTCGGTTATGCCGATGAGCACGGTGTGGGCGCGGGCGCGGGCTACAACCTGAATTTGCCGCTGCCCGCGGGCACGATTTGGGCGGGCTACCAGCCGGCGCTCGAGATTGCACTGCAGCGCATCCGAAGGTTCGGAGCAGAGGTTTTGGTGCTCAGCCTCGGGTTTGACACGTTTTCGGGCGACCCGCTTGGCACTTTTGCGCTCGAGACCGCGGACTACTCGAGCATGGCAAGCCAGATTGCCGCGCTCGAGTTGCCAACACTGTTGGTGCAAGAAGGCGGTTATGCCAATGCTGCTCTTGGACACAATGCCACAGCGTTCATACAGGGCTTTTTACACTAAGGCAAATAGATTTGGCGCAGCTCAAGCACCTCGTTGCTGACATCGGAAATACTTGCCTGAAAAGGCGTATTCCAGTCGAAACCCCAGCCGAATTCCTTGGTGCCATCTAAGCCCGCCCGCAAATCGCTGGAACCAACACTGATGTACGCTCCAACATTTTTCAAGAGCAGAATCCTGCCATCCTTGGCGAAGGCAAAGCTGCGCAGCGCGGGGTTGTTGTTCGAGATATACAAGCCAGCGGGGTGTTGTTCCATACTTTGCCCATCGCGCCGCATCTCGCGTTCGCTGCTGTACACAAAAACAAAGTCAAGCACCAACCTAAACGGGTTGAAGGTCGTCTGCCGCGCAATCAAAACGGCTTGCTCAAAAACGCCTGTGATGGCTCGAGTATTGACCTCTCTGATAGCGGTGATGCTGTTTCCCGAGAGGGTCAGCGCAAAAAGATTCCCACCCAAAAACTCGCTGGGCAGTTTTTCGCTGTTCTCAAGCTGCAGCTTCAATGTCGCAAGCGTTGTGGTCTTTGGTACAAAATTGGGAAAAGTCAGCAGCGTCACCTTGACTTTCGCACTGATGGTGTACTGGCGCAGTGCAGGATTTTGGTTCACAAAGACCTTTTTGTAATGGCGCGCATCGCTCGCGGGAATCGCCCCCCGCGAGGCTGCAACCTGCGGGGTCACGAGTTCGACTTTATCGGCTTGGATGGTGTTGCCCACGAGCTTGCTCAGAATAGCGTACTCGCTCTGTGCGAGCGCGCTCGAGCCAACCAGGAGCACAAGTATAAGAATAATCTTTTTCATATCTTAAAAAAACCTTTGCACAGCTCGAGATAACTCAAATCCGCGCCCACTGCGATTGACACAGCGTAAACGCACTGTGCTCGAGTTGCAGCTGAAACCGCCCACGCGCCAAGTTTGCCCATAACCGAGAACCTTGTAGTTACCCACAATGGTATCGCCGTGACACACGCGCTCAGCTGCACCGCGCTCCGGTAAATAAAAGCGCTGCCCCCAATCGAGCTGGCAGTCCTTGGGCTTGGGGGGTATTTTGGCGGTGACGGTTCTGACTTCGCACTGCAACTCGGCTTTGTTGGCGAGCCGGTCGCGGTAGGCAAGGCAGTAAATGTTGCCCGATGGGGTTTTGAAGCTCCCCAACTCCTCAAAGCCTTGGGCTTGTACCAAGCCGAGCGCGAAAAGCAAACCCATACATACCCATCTTTTCATACAAAACCTCTGAAATTCTCCGCACTGACCCGCGGGCACAAACCCACCCGTTGCTGTGTGCTAGCACTTGGCGGTTTTTGGGTCAAAGCTCCAGCCGCCGTTGCCATCGTGCACCAATTCGCCGGCTAGGGTGTACTTCTTGCCCGTTAAATCAATATCGAAGCCCGAAATTCGGATCGTCTTGGCGTTTTCTTTCAGTTCAAAGTGCACATCTCCTTTGGGTACCTTGCACTTGCCGTTGGCAAAGGCAATCACATCGCTGTACCATTTTTGGCGCTGCTCGGAGGGTTGAGCCTGCTTTTTGCGCAAGCTAAAAAACTCGAGGTCGTTGCCGCGCCCAGCACTGTCCTTTTGGGCACTGGTAACCATGGCAATCAGCACATCATCTTGGGTTGGGAACGCCGCAAATGTGACCCAGTACGATATCTTACTCTCGAAAATTTGTACAAATCTAACGCTTTTTTGGACACGATATACGGACTCAAAACCCTGTGCATCCTTGAGCGTATAGGTCATGGTATCGGTTTTTTTAGGGTCGCCCATCAGCTTTTTGAGGGTCGAGACTTCGATACCGGTGAACAAAAAATCCTCCGAGGCGTATTTCTGAATCGCCTCCGCCAAGCTGGTGAAATCCATTTGGGCAAGCGCGAGGCTCGAAATAAATAGAGTAACGGCAATAAACAATTTTTTCATGGAGTTCTCCTTACCTTTATGGCTTATTCGAGTGGCTTGGCGCTCGCAAGCGAGGCAAAACCCCTTCCAACCTGTACGATTGTACAAAAACAACGTAACAAGATCGCAACAAGCCCGTTTTCTGTAAGGCACAACCCCCAAAGCACTCGCCAGAAATCTTGGATTCTTTGTTTACTTTGCGGAACAGGTTACAGTGACATCCTGCACATCCGACTCAGCCGTGTTCTGGTCGGCATCGAAAACTTGTGCAGCGTAGCTCACCGTGACTTCAGCTGGCGAACCTGCTGGGCAATCGTATTTGAGGTCAAATTCGACAGCTGGTCCTTTTGTAGCGGCTTTGATTACTTCTTCTCGCGTCTGTCCAGCTACCTTCACAATCCGCGCCGAAGTAACGCCAACATTGTCGGCTATGTTGGTAATTATTGCCCTGAAGGTTTCACCGCTCGCTACGGAAATTGGTGCTGCTGCAGTCCGAATGTCTTTAATCGGTGTAGAGGTGAACTTCGAAAGACCCAAAACAGGTTTACTCGGGGCGACCGAATCCTTAAACACTCCCGGACAGGCGGTCAAGAGGGTGGCAGCTACAATAAACAACGGGGCGGACTTTTTCATATCACTCTCCTGTGGCTTGAGACTTGCCATGCAATCCACCAGATAGTACAAAACCTCTGTGAGAAAGCTATGACGAAGCCGTCAGAGACAGTGTTTTTTGATACATTAATAAATGCTGCGCACTTGCTGCATCTGCTCGAGGTGCGCGGTGTCGTTCAGGCGTTCGCATAACCAAACCGCTCCATACGGTGTCCAGTGCCGCTCGAGAATAGTGATGCTCGCATGCGTGATGCGCAGACGCCAAATGCGCGGTGCCGCCAAGGGGCTAAGCTCGAGCAGCGCACAGGTCAAGACCTGAATCAGACCCCCGTGCGAAAACGCCAAGACCTGCCCACTTTGCGGCAGCGACTCGAGCCAGTGCATGGCGCGGGCGCGCAGGCTCGCGTAGCTCTCGCCCATCGGGGCGTTGCGGTTTACGGGGTCTTGTATCCAGGCGGCAAAATCTGGGTGTACGGCATTTTCGGCGTTGGTGCTGCCCTCAAATACCCCAAAATTGAGTTCGCGCAGGCGCGCATCGGTCTGCGGCTCGAACCCTGCCGTGCGCGCGGTATCGAGTGCGCGTGTCAAATCGCTCGAGTGGACTTGGTTAAACTCCATCGACTCGAGCCGCTCGCGCAAGCACCACGCTTGTTCCGAACCGAGCTTTGAAAGCGGCGTATCCGACCAACCCTGCCAGCGTCCCTCGAGATTCCATTCGGTTACGCCATGACGCACCAAAACCAAACGCAATGGCGGATGATTCACGCTGCCGCCACCCGAGGTCTACCGTTTTGGTCAATTGCCACAAAGGTAAAATACCCTGTTGTCACAAGGCTCGAATCTTGGGGCATGGCTTTTTGTACATCCACTTTGATGCGCATACTGGTACGCCCTACCGACTCGACTTTGGCGATAATTTCTATGACCTCGCCCATTTTGATGGGAATGCGAAAATCCACCTTGTCCATGCTTGCAGTGACCACTGCGCCGCCGCTAAAACGCCCTGCAGCAAAACCAGCAACCTTATCCATGATAGACACAATGTGCCCACCAAATGCTGTGCCATTGGGATTGGTTTGATTTGGGAAAATCTGCTCGAGACTCCTGCACTCGGAGTAATGATAGCGTTCTTCTAAGGTCATTATTTCTCCCACCCCGCCAAGGCAACTACAAATTTTGCCACTTCCTCGAGGTCTTTTTTGGGCATATCGGGGTAGGCAGGCATTTTGGCTGCGCCCAAATTCTTACCCTCGAGAATGCGTTTTTTGATGTACTCGAGGTCTTGGAGGCGTGGATTTTCGATCATTTTTTTGCCGTAGCCGCCCACGCCGCCATCGTGGCAGCGCATACAGTTGTACTGCTCGAAGACAGCCCGCCCCTCGGGGTGCAGCGCGGTCGCTTTAGCGAGGGCTTCGTTTTGCGGAGCGCAGGCAGCAAACACCATTGGCAACCCAAGCGCTAAAATCAGCACGGCTCGAGTAAAAGTCAGCTTCATGGTTTTTATGTTACCGCTTGCGACGTGGGGCTTTGTACCCACATCGCTTCAGCGTAGCGAGTCTTCAAAATGGTAGCTCTGTGGAACCAATCCAAAGCTGCTTTACCACCAAACGCTTTACCAAACCCTGTATTGCACTCGCAGCCTGTGCTCGAGTCAATGCCCCTAATGGCACTCCTGTTGCTGCATAGAGCGCCATTGCCGCCTGTGCCGCCCCAAGCGGCTCGAGCCGTGTAGGCACACTCAAATCCCGCGCCAAAGTCCAGACCTGCCCTAGTTCGCACACCCACACCCTCGGCGCAAGCGCTTCAAACGGTACAAGATGCTTATCCGCCTCAAATGCCACTGGCACAACCCCAGGAAAAAAAGTCTCGAGCCGCGCTAACGTATCTGGCAAGCAGCGCAAGCCCCTATCGGTACCATAAACGCGTGAACTCATTGGCTCGAGCCAGGCAAAATCTTCGCACACAGGCGAATACCCAGCTTTAATGCTGTGCAACAGCGTGGTGGTCTTACCGCGCCCACTTTCGCCTGTAAAAGCAATGCCAACGCCATCTTTTGCCGCAATTGCAGTGTGCATTGGCAGCAAGCCCGAAGCCCGCAACGCTTCAATCGATGCTGCCATCAAGCAGGCATACAAGTGGCTCGAGTTGCCAAAAAGTGTGAGGCGTGCACTGTTTTGTGCAAACTCGAGTTGCGCTGTTGCATCGGCTTGACGCACCAGCAACACATCCGAATGCGTCGCAACTTCAATGTTACCTTGGTGAATTGTTGCCGTAAAAGGATTATCCAGATTGGGCGGAGTGGTATTTGATTGCACAAGCTCGAGCCTAAAATCCGACTCGAGTGCGTTTTGTTGCTCTGAGAAACCAAATAAACGGCGCAGTGCGGCTTCTACGCCTGTGCTGGCTTTGCCAAAAATTTTGCGTCCCAGCAAGCTAAAAGCAAAGTCATTCACACTAAAAGCCCTGCGTTGGCTAGTGTCTCGAGCAGATTTTCGGTGTCTTTTAGTGCGGTGGGTAAGTCTATTTCAAACCGCTCTACAATTTTTTCGGCAATCTCTGTAGCGCTGTACTTACCTAAATTTTGCCAGACAATACGCCCTGTACCATTTAGGGTAAACATTGCTTGGGTGCGTGGATTGAGCAGCACAAGCTCGTTATCAAGGTCGGTGACTAAAATTTCGGGGTTGGGGGCACGAGTCATGGGCGATATTCTAACACCACAATAAAACCCCTCGAGCCTTTGCTCGAGGGGTTTAGGTGCACTCAAAATTACAGACCGAAGTGGGCGCGGTTTTTAGCGATAAAGCTCTCTTGGTCGCTAGGAACGTCTTCTTCTGGAAAGATTGCGCTTACAGGGCAGGCGGGTACACAAGCGCCGCAATCGATGCACTCGTCTGGGTGAATGTAGAACTGATCATCGCCTTCGTAGATACATTCGACAGGGCAAACCTCGACGCAGGCGCTATCCTTGGTTCCGATACAGGGTTGGGTAATTACGTGTGCCATGATTTTCTTCCTCCTTGGAAAAAGCGCCTGAGAAGCGCTCTGTGGTATCACGTTGTATCAGATAGCCGTTTCCACGTCAAGCACGATAAAGCCAACCAAATTACTCGGAATTAAGGTACAGTAACTTCGCCTACACTACTGATGCTGTTTTGGCATTTAAAAATGCACCTTTTAAGCCACAAAACCCTGATACACTGGGCTTCATGTTTGACCCAATCAGTCAAGACCCGCATTTTGAGCTGTTGCACCCACCGAGCAATCAGAGTGTACGAATTGGCGAAATGAATGCATTATTGCACCATGCAGGTGCAAGCCATCGCCGTCCTGCAGTGTTGTTGTTACATGGCTTTCCAGGTTGGGAACGCAATTTCGATTTGGCACATGTTTATCGCCGTGCGGGGTTTCACGCCTTGGTGGTGCATTATCGTGGCGCATGGGGTAGCTCTGGGGTTTTTAGTTTTCAAAACGCACTCGAGGATGCTCATTGTGCATTGGAGTGGTTGCGTCAACACCAGGATGTTGACCCCAATAAAACAGCACTGGTTGGACACAGTATGGGTGGCTGGATTGCGCTTGCTACGGCTGCCACTGCGCTTTGTCCAACTGTAGCGATTGCACCTGCCAACTTTGGCAAATACGCGCAAGATTTGAATACCCCACAAGCTCGAGCCGCTTGGGTAACATGGTGCAAAAACACCATCGCTCCCTTAAATGCCGATGCCGAAACCCTGACCGACGAACTGCTTGCCCACCAAGAGCAATGGAATCTCGAGACACTCGCACCCCAACTGAGGGTACCGCTTTTGTTTTTTGGTGCGGAGCGCGATGCGATTGCGAGTTGCACCATTGATTTTGCGCAAAAACCCCTGCTTGAGCGTTTGCCCCAAAAACCTAATGTCGTCAATTTGCCCACAGACCACGGGTTCTCGAGTCACCGCATTGCCTTGGCAAAAGCCAGTTTGGTGTTTTTGCAAAAGCATTTGGAGACTTTTTTATGATTGACTGTGTGCACCACGCTGTATCCCCACACTGTGGGTGCGCCACTTGAGTATGCGCTCGAGATACAAAAACAGGCACGATTTGAGGGGGCGCAGATGCCTGTGGGTATCTGCGTTTGGTTGAAGTGCCGCATGACCGCAGTTGGATAACAAACTGTGCAAACGCACTTGCCCGAATTTGAAGGTAGGTTGGAAATTTGACCAAGCCGTTGGATGAGCGCTAGCTCGAGATTCAGTATACTCCTTGCTGTGTTTGAGTTTCAGATTTCTGCCCAATCCGGACGCGCTCGAGTTGCTACATACAACACCCCCTTCGAGACTGTGACCACCCCGATGTTTATGCCTGTTGGCACCTTGGGCAGCGTGAAGAGCCTCTCGAACCTCGAGTTGCGCGAGATTGGCTCGCAAGTGATTTTGGGCAACACCTACCACCTGATTTTGCGCCCCGGACTCGAAGTGATGCGCCAATTTGGCGGCTTGCGTGGTTTTATGGGCTATAGCGGAGCGTTTTTAACCGATTCTGGCGGTTTTCAGGTCATGAGCCTCGGCGATTTGCGCACCATTTCCGAGCGCGGTGTGGTTTTTAGGAATCACCTGAACGGTGACCAACTCGAGATGACCCCAGAATCGAGTATCGAAGCACAAGAGGCGATTGGCGCGAATATCATTATGGCGTTCGATGAGTGCCCGCCGCACCCTGCTACCTTCGAATACGGTCAAAAAAGTTTAGAGCGCACCCTGCGTTGGCTCGAGCGCTGTTTTGCCGCCAAAACCCGAACCGACCAAGCGCTTTTCCCAATTGTGCAGGGCGGGGTAAACCTGACCCTGCGCCAACAGAGTCTCGAGGCTACTGTGCGCTTTGCCGCGCAAGGCTACGCGATTGGCGGTTTGGCGGTAGGAGAAAGCAAAGAAGAGATGTACCCGAGTGTCGAGTTCTGTACGCGCCATTTACCCACAGCACGCCCACGCTACCTGATGGGTGTTGGCTTTCCCGAGGACTTGGTGGCGAGTATTGCACTGGGCGTAGATATGTTTGATTGTGTGTATCCCACACGCACAGCACGTTTTGGCTATGCGCTGAGCGCAGATGGGCGCATGAATCTCAACAACACCAAATACCGCACCGACCCTGCCCCGCTCGAGTCAGAGTGCGATTGCTTCGCTTGCCGCCACCACTCGAGGGCGTATATTGCCCATCTGCTGCGTGCGAGAGAAATGCTCGCACTGCGCTTGCTGAGCCTCCACAATCTGCGCTTTTTGCACCGCATTACCGAGCAAGCGCGCCAGGCGATTGTAGACAATCGCTACAGCGACTGGGCGCTCGAGTGGGGAAAACGCTATTTCAAGCAGCGAGTGCCAGACTGGTTTTTGCGCGCACTCGAGCAGGGTAGGGGGTAAGCCGAGGGTCAGGCGCTACCGCGCCCGAATCCAATCGAGCTCGAGCTTGAAGTCCTCGGCTTTTTTGTTGGCAACAATAAAACCAAAGTGCTCGATGCGGCTTGCGTCCAAAGCTGGGCGCGTGAGTGGTTGCCCAAAACGGGTTGGCTTGAGCGCAGCCAAGGGTACCTCGAGCTCGAGCCACTGTCCTGCCTTGGTGGCAAAGGTGTATTGATACAAAATACCCCTTGCTGTGTTTGTACCGATCTGAAAAGTAAAATTTTTACCATCGCCGCGTACCCGCAAGCGCAGGCTCGAGAAGCGGCTCAGGTCGTATTGACCGGCAGCGGAACGCACACTTGCAAAACCGCCGTTGTTTTCTAAGCGCACCCGTCCCGTAAACTCGAGCACACCATTTTGAACTTTAACGCTGCTGCTCGAGACTCCGCCCATCACGCCATCGTTGATCACATACCACATTGTTTCGCTGGCTTTGAGTTCAAACAGCAGTGCGGCGACTAAAAATGCGGCAAGCAAACCCATGGTCTAAAGCCTAAAGCGAACAGCTGCAAAAGAATGTGAGGTAAAACGATTTGGTCTACTGTAAACAAAATGGTGAGCAGCATAACCTTTCCCGCACAACATACAGACGAATAATTACCAGGGTGCCGACAGCGCCGTGCGCACGCACAGCCAACACAGATTGAGTGTATTGCGCTCAAGGTTTTTATCTATACTCTTGACGAATTCCTGACCAAATGGTTATACTCTTTTCCGGATTAGCGCTCGAGACTCGAGACTGCTAATGACGAAATTTCATTTGCAATACGGAGGTTCTACAATGGCACTTAAACCCCTTGGTGATCGTGTGGTCATCGAAATCATCGAAGAAACCGAGCAAAAAACCGCCGGTGGTCTGTATGTTCCAGACACCGCCAAAGAAAAAAGCCAGCGCGGCAAGGTTGTGGCTGTTGGCTCGGGTAAAACCCTGGACAACGGCAACAAAGTTGCTGTTGAAGTGGCTATCGGCGACACCGTGTATTTTGCCAAGTATGGCGGCACCGAAGTTTCCGAAGGCGGCAAGACCTACACTATTCTTTCCGAGCGCGACATCCTCGCGGTGATTGCATAACTATACTAGCCACCCGCTTCTAGGCTAGAAGCCAGTGGTCAGAGGCTAAAAAGGAGTTTTTATGGCAAAGCAATTAACATTTGACGAAAACGCCCGTCGCTCGCTCGAGCGCGGCGTAAATGCTGTGGCAAACGCAGTCAAAGTAACTCTTGGACCAAAGGGTCGCAATGTGGTCTTGGAGAAGAAATTCGGTAGCCCAACCATCACCAAAGACGGTGTGAGCGTCGCTAAAGAGATTGAACTTGAAGATAAACTCGAGAATATCGGCGCAAAGCTCCTGATCGAAATCGCGAGCAAGACCAACGATATCACCGGTGACGGCACCACCACCGCGACCGTTCTGGGTCAAGCTATTGTGCGCGAAGGGCTTCGTAATGTTGCCGCAGGTGCAAACCCACTCGGCTTGAAGCGCGGTATCGAACAAGCTGTGGAAGCCGCTGTGAAATCGATTCAGAGCATGGCGGTTCCCGTGAATGACCGCAAAGGTATTCACGAGGTAGCGAGCATCTCGGCAAACGATACGGCAATCGGCGAACAGATCGCCGATGCGATGGAGCGCGTTGGACACCAAAATGGTGTGATTACCATCGAAGAATCCAAGAGCTTGGATACCGAAGTGACCGTGGTCGAGGGTATGCAGTTCGACAAGGGGTATATCTCGCCGTACTTCATCAACGAGCAAGACACCATGGAAGCCGTGCTCGAGGATCCGTACATCCTGATCAACGAGAAAAAAATCTCTGCGCTCAAAGACTTGCTGCCCGTGCTCGAGCCAGTGGCTCAGTCGGGTAAGCCACTGCTGATTATTGCCGAAGACGTCGAAGGCGAAGCCTTGGCAACCTTGGTGGTCAACAAGTTGCGCGGCACCTTAAAAGTTGCTGCTGTCAAAGCCCCAGGCTTTGGTGACCGCCGCAAGGAAATGCTCAAGGATATTGCTGCCCTGACTGGTGGACAAGTCATTGCCGAAGAGCTTGGCTTTAAGCTCGAGAATGCCAATGTCGGTATGCTCGGACGTGCGCAGCGTGTTCGCATTACCAAAGACGAGACCACGATTATCGAAGGTAAAGGCAAGAAGGAAGATATCGACGGTCGCGTCGCTGCAATTAAGCGCGAACTCGAGTCCACCGATTCTGACTACAGCCGCGAGAAACTCAACGAGCGCCTCGCTAAGCTGGCAGGTGGTGTTGCGGTGATTCGCGTTGGTGCCGCCACCGAAACCGAACTCAAAGAGAAGAAGCACCGCTACGAAGATGCGCTCTCCACTGCCCGAGCTGCTGTCGAAGAGGGCATGGTCGCCGGTGGTGGTGTGACTTTGTTGCGCGCCATTCCGGCAGTCAAGGCTGTTTGTGATAAGCTCAGCGGCGACGAAGCCACAGGCGCAAAGATTGTGATGCGTGCACTCGAGGAACCAGCACGTCAGATTGCTGTCAATGCTGGTTTTGAAGGCAGCGTTGTAGTCAATGCCATTTTGAACAACGGTCAAGGCAGCTACGGCTTTAATGCCGCAACTGGCGACTACGGCGACCTGATGGCATTGGGCATTGTAGACCCAGCCAAGGTGACACGCACCGCGTTACAGAACGCCGCGAGCATCGGTAGCCTGATTCTGACCACCGAAGCTGTGATTGCCGATAAGCCAGAAAAGAAGGAAGCCATGCCCCAGCCGGCGGACCCGGCGGCATGGGCGGCGACATGGACTTCTAAATAACCTAACCCTTAAGCAAGCACCAAAGCCCCCTCGAGACTCGAGGGGGTTCTTTTTAGCTAAACAGACTGGCTTGTGGCATTTGCTGGCGCGAGATGAAGAGTTCTGCCCCCCTTTGGGCTTTTTCCTGTCTGTAGTTGTTCATGCCATACTGCACAGACGGTATTCTAAGTTTTATCGTCTACCTTGTATGCTCAGGCAGCCTCCTACCTTTGACTAAACCGGATAAACTGCTCGAGCTTCCCCAAGGCTGCACCGGATTCTAAAATCTCGAGTGCCTTTTTTACACCTGTTTGCAGCGTCTCTGCCCCCTCTGCAATAAACAGTGCCGCGCCCGCATTTGCCGCAACCGCGTCACGCTGCGCAGCACTACCAGCTCCACCCAAAACAGCACGTACAATCTGAGCATTGTGCGCGGAATCTGCCCCGAGTAATGCTTCGGACGGGTGAGTTTCTAAGCCCAAATCTTCAGGCAGTAACTCATATTCCTTAATTTGGGCACCTTGCATTTGCGCTACATGGGTTTTTCCCGCCACAGATATATCGTCATAGCGTGTACCATCGGGAGCAAGACCGTGCACAACCAAAGCACCACGCACCTCGAGTTGCTGTAAAACACCTGCCATCAGTGGCACAAGATGCTTGTTGGCAACACCCAACAACTGATGCGTTGCACCTGCTGGGTTGGTTAAGGGTCCGAGTACATTAAATACCGTTGGCAGCCCTAATTCAGCGCGCACAGGCGCAGCGTGGCGCATGGCTGGGTGGTGCGAACGCGCAAACAAAAAACCAATGCCAATCTGTTCGATGCACTCGAGCACCTGCTCTGGACGAAACTCGAGCCGTACCCCAAGCGCTTCCAAGAGGTCTGCACTACCAGATTGCCTACTACCAGTGCGGTTACCGTGTTTAGCCACTTTTATCCCTGCTGCCGCAACCACAAATGCACTGGCAGTGCTAATATTAAACGTTTGTGTACCATTACCACCCGTACCGCAGGTGTCCACCAGCGTTTGGGCTTGCACAGGCACACGCACTGCTCGCGCTCGCATCGCCTTGGCAAAACCCGAGATTTCGGCAACGGTTTCGCCGCGCACACGCAAAGCTGCCAGCACGGCAGCCGTTTTCACGCTCGAGAGTTCGCCGTCCATAATCAAGCCCATCAGGGTTTGGGCTTCGTCCAAACTCAGCGATTGACTCGAGACAGCTTTGGCAAAAAGAGCATTTGACATACAGAGAAGTCTAACATTCTATGCTCCTTGGCACCTAAGCCACACTTGGCGCAAAAATCGAAAGCACGAGCGGGTTTTGCAACGCAGCCAGTATTTTGATTTTTGGTATTCATTCGCACTTGCAATCCATTCAAACAGCCTTCATACTTCGCGCTTGTGAAACGACTCCTTGTCGCCTTTGCAGCCGTTTTGCTGCTCGTTGTTCAAGCACAAACCCCGCTTTTTACGGTGGGGTTTCAGGGTGCAGCCACCACACTCGACCCGATTTTGCGGCTCGAGACCACAACCATCAACTGGCAGCAACATATTTTTGATTCGGTCACACGCACCGATTCAAACGGTAAAATCCAGCCTGGTATTGCACAGCTCTGGCAACCGAGCGGCACAAATAAATGGACATTCTTACTGCGCCGCAACGTCAAATTCCACGACGGCAGCGACCTGACCGCAACGGACGTGATGTTTTCGATCAACCGCGCCCAAACCGACCCCAAAAGCACTTTTAAGGGTAGTGTCTCGAGTATCAAAAGCATGAAAACCTTGGGTGATTACACACTTGAGGTTGTTACAGAGCGCCCCGATCCACTCCTACCCAACAAATTCGTGGGGATTTTGGTGGTCAGCCGAAAACAAGTTCAGAGCAATCCAGCTTGGGCAGAAAAACCCATCGGTTCGGGGGCGTATCGTTTTGTCTCGTGGCTTTCGGGCGATCACCTGCTGCTCGAGAGCAACCCCAACTATTGGGGTGGCGCTCCTGTCATCAAACGCTTAAAGCTGCAAAATATCCCCAATCCCGCAGCTCGAGTGGCGGCACTCATTTCTAACCAAGTGCAGCTAATCGAAAAAATTGCCCCACAAGACGTGGCACGCTTGTCTGCCAACCCAGAGTTCAAGGTCTTGCAGGCAGCAAGCAACCGCGTACTGTACTTGGTGATGGACGTACGTAGCGCTACCTCGAGTCCTGCGGTTTCGGGCACCGCCGATAACCCATTTGCTAAACAAAAAGTGCGCGAAGCGGTGGCTCGAGCAATCAATAAGGACTTATTGGTCAAAAGCATTATGGGTGGTTTTGCCACTCCTGCCACACAGTTCGTTGCACCCAATGTACCAGGTTTTGACCGAGGCATCAAAAACCCCGCTTATAACCTCGAGCGCGCCAAAGCACTCCTAACCGAGGCAGGCTACCCCAACGGCTTTAGCCTGCGTTTAGATGCCACCAACGATCGCTACCAAAACGACAGCCTCATTGCCCAAGCCGTGGGCGGAATGCTCTCGAGCATTGGCATTAAAACCAAGGTCAATGCGATTAGCCGCACCGTACTTTTTCCACAGCTCGACCGTGGGGAATTCAGCGCGTACATCAGCGGTTGGGCTTCTTCGGATGTGGTCAGTACGCTCGTCTCGCAAACGATGTGCAAGAACACACAAGAAGGTTACGGCGCACTCAACCGCGCTGGATATTGCAACAGGGAAGTGGACAAACTCATTCTGGCAGCGGCAAGCAACTTCAACCCGCTCGAGCGCCATAAATTGGTCAGCAGAGCGATGCGCCAAATTTTACAAACCGATATCTTTTGGGTGCCGCTGCACTACGAAAACGTGATCCACGCAATCTCGAGTGGCTACACCTACAAGGCACGCGGCGATGAATACATCAACACTTGGGAAATTCGTTAAAAGCGAATCGCCAAGCCTTGCCATAAATCAAACACCAACAAGAATGTGCCTTGTAAAATTACACCCCAGCCAGCACCCTGCCACATCGGTTCCGGGCGCGTGAGCAAAAACACACCACCGGCGATGTAGAGCACATCTATTCCAGCGTTGATGAGCAACAAATTTCGCATCGTCTCGAGCGAAGGCTCTGGGGTCAGTAGCCCAACCATTGCAATCGCGCTGTTGATAAACCCCCAAACCCCGTTCATCATCCACCAACCTTTGGCGGCAGGATCGTTGGTTAGGCTTAGCCCAATCACGCTTGCGCCCATCCAAGGCAGCGACCAAAGCAGTAAACGTGTAGAGACTGTTCGCCCCGCAAAGCCTGCCTCGAGATTCCCAAAGACCCAATCGCGATTTTGAATACTGATTTGATTCAGCGCAGCGCTGCTCGAGAATTCTGTAGCGAGAACAGGGGCACCAAAGCCAAACAGCAAGACTACAATCCAAACAATTCGCATGAAAACAGCATAATTGGCTTAAGAAAAAGGGTTGGAGGGAGTGGTTACAATTTAATTGTTTAAGTCTTGTGCAGCTTCAAAGAAATCTTGACTCGAGATAAAGAATTTTCCTTTATTCAAAACCCCGTGCCTGCAAACGGAACAGGGCTGCATAAATCCCGCCCTGCTCAAGCAAAACAGCATGCGAACCACTTTCTTGCACCAAACCATGCTCGAGAACTACAATTTGGTCAGCTAAACGCACCGTACTAAAGCGGTGCGAAATCAGCACCGTGATACGGTCTTTACTTTGCTCGCGCAGCGCCTCGATGGTATTAAACTCGGCTTGGGCATCAAGTGCTGCCGTTGGTTCGTCAAAAACCAGTACACTCGCCTGCCGAAAGTACAAGCGCGAAAGCGCTAAACGCTGCCATTGTCCACCCGAGAGTTGCCGCCCGCCTTCAAACATTCGCCCAAGCATGGTGTCGTAACCATTTGGCAAATCTTGCACAAATTCGTTTGCCCCACTCTGCTCACCCGCACGCTGCACGGCAGCATCATCGCTAATAGCGCTGAGTTGTCCAAGCGCGACATTCTCGCGGGCGGTCATCTGGTACTGCCCGTAATCTTGAAAAACAATGCTCATTTGCTGTTGCACGCTGCGCGGCGAATAGTGTGCGGCATCTTTGCCGTTGAGTAAAATCCTGCCCGAAGTTGGCTCGAATAAGCGCGTTAGTAACTTGACAATCGTGGTTTTCCCCGCACCGTTCTCGCCCACTAGCGCCAAAGCCTGCCCTCGAGATACTTTGAACGAAATATCCTTTAAGACATCGCGTTCTGTCAGTGGATAACGAAAAGCAACATGCTCGAATTCGATGCTTTGAATGGGTTCATTCCAGACCAAGCCCGCATCTAAATCGCGCTGTGGTAGCTCGAGAAATTCAAAAAGATTTCGCATATACAACAAATTTTGGTAAATCCCCGACACCCCAGAAAGCAAGTTGGAAAATTGCCCTTGCACCTGCCCCAATCCGCCCACAAACATTGCAAAATCGCCAACTGTAATTCGCCCTTCGCTGGCACGCACCAACACCGAAAAAGTAGCAACACCAATCAGTAAACTCGAGAGCAAACTCGCGGCAAAACTCCAAGCGCTGCGCCGCGTAATCAGCGGCACAAGTTGTACTCGAAATTTTTGATAGTACTCCTGCCAACGCTGCAATAAATACGGCTCAAAAGAAAACAAGCGCACTTCTTTGACCAACTGATCCGAGGTCAGAAGCGCACCTAAATAATTCTGTACTCGCGCATCTGGAGTACGCCGCCGCACCATGCGGTAGGATTCCGCGCCAAAACGGTTTGAGACAAGCACTCCGGGCAAAGTTGCCACCAAGGTTAACAGCAGCACCAACCAGCCGAGTTGCGCCAACAAAACCCCAATCGAAGTCAACGTAATCACAGCTTGTAGCAACCCCAAAACCTGTGTAGCCACACCAATCGGACGAAAACCAACTTCGTTATAGGCATTTTTTAAGGCATCGTAGGTTTTGGCATTCTCGAACTGCTCGACCTCGAGATTGGCAGATTTTTGCAAAATTTTTCGCGTGATTTTGTTTTGCAAAGAGTCTCCCAAGAGTTCCCGCGAAGCCCCCTGAAATGTGCCAAGCAACACCACTAGCGCACCGACGAGCACTTGTAAAATCAGGAGGTTTGAGAGCGTCCCAAGCCCGCCCTCGAGTTTTTGTTGCGAAGCCAGCGCAACAGCATCAAGCAGCAACTTACTAACCCACAACGTAGCCGCCGGTGCAAAAGCCTGTAGCAGGCTCGAGACCAGCACCACAGTTGCATGCAGTGGACTTGCTTCCCAGACCAGTGCTAAGGTCTTTTGCAAATCCGCAAGCATTTGGCGAGCATCAGTTGTAGGTGTTCGGGTCACAAATAAAGCCTAAGCATTCCCTGTCTCGAGCACAAATTTCACAATCTCGTCGCAGATAAAATCACGCTCGGCATCCCAAAAGACTTCGTGGTTACAGTTTTGTAGCCAGCGAATTCGCTTGGTACTGCTGCCAATTCGCTCGAGCGCTAAGTCCGCCGCCGATGGCGGAATAACAGTGTCTTTGAGCGAATGCAAAATTAAAGTTGGGGCGGTGATTCCAGGCAATACACTTGGGGTGAGTTTTGCCATTTTTGAGAGTTCGCCAAAAGCGGCTGTTGGAAACATTTGGTAGGTTACTTTTTTGGCTTCGGCTTCGGCACGCAGTTCAGGGTCTAAAATAGCACTGCCATCGCCTTTCCAATCTTTTATGATGCCTTGCAACATCCCTACAAGTGGCGCAAGCGGGTTAGCAAACCTGAAGGCGGGTGCAACCAGCACCAATGCTGCCACTGGTTTTTGTGCCGCCAATTGCGCCGCCACCAAGCCACCCATGCTGTGTCCGACAACGGCAACACGTTCGCAGGTCTGTTCGAGTTGGGTATAGGCACTTGTGGCATCCTCAAGCCAATCTTGCCACCTTACGCCACGCAAGTCTGTCCAGACCGTGCCATGCCCGCGCAATGTAGGAATTGCATAAGGCAGCCCTGCCTGCTCGAGAAAAGGTACAATGTAATCCACCGTTTTGGGTTGGGCGGTAAAACCATGACAGACCAGCACACCTAGTTTATTCATGTGCCTAAAGTTTACCGCAAATTTTGTAGGCTGATGCTATGAAACTAGAAAGCAAACTGCGCGAAACTTTCGACCAAACCTTTATGGAGCGCCTTGCTTTGGTGCGCGTGCAAGTGCTGGACGCAAAACCACCGCAAATAGCGCAAAAAAGCCAAATCGCCAAAATGTTTTTTTTGGAAAGCCAAAAAAGTGTGCTACAAAACTTAGCCGAAATCACCGCAAGCTGGAACAGCTCGGAAGTCAATAGCTCGCAAATTCAAAAAGCGATGCAGACCTTACAAGACATGGAATTGCTCGAGGCTCGAGACCATTTAGGGGTATTGCTCGAACTTGTGAAGTTACCCAATGCTTAAGCTTGTGAAGTTACCCAATGCTTAAGCTTGTGAAGTTGCCCAATGTGCCTAGCCAGAGCCATCGAGGCAGCATTGTCCTCATGCACCTGATAGCGTGTCCACAGACCACGCCGTTACAATTCGGCAATACCTGAGCGCACCACTCGAGCCGCCAAACCCTGCAAGATTCAGGATTGGCGTAGGGCATCTTTAAGCAATCTATATTGCTCGAGTTCGTGTAGTGCCATTTGGTTCATTTGCTGCTCTCGCGGATCAATTCTAAAACCGCCCACACAGGGCGCTCTGCCTCGAGTGAGATGTCCACGCCATAAACCGTAAAAACGCGATTGCGAATGCTATCTAGCTCGCCAAATTCCTCGAGGGTGGTAGCGTCGTGCAAAAAAACCTCGTCGTAGTCTAAATGCAGCACCTTATCAAAAAAATCCCGAGCAAGCGCCGCTTGGGCATCTATACGCGCAGTGCTCGAGAACATTTCTTCGCAGGGTTCGCCTGGCACAGGCATGGGTTTACCTGTTGCGGCATAATACGCCCGCCGCTCGAGAAACAGTCGCTCGAGTTCGGCGGTGGCTTCCTCGGGGCTTGCTCCAGAGGCTTTGAGTGCAAAGAACTCGAGCAGCTCAGCTTCCCAGACATTCCAGTCGGGGTTATAACTTCGGCGCAAAGTGTAGTCGGCTAGGGTCATGGAGCTATTTTGACACACCATAGGTTTAGCTTTTCCTATTGGCGTGCAATCACTTTCAAAAAAGCCCTAACCACAGCAGGGTCAAAATGTGCTCCGCTCTGTCTTTGAATCTCGAGCAGCGCAGCCTCTTTCTTCCAAGCAGGTTTGTAGGTACGCTCGGAAATCAACGCATCAAAAACATCGACCACCGCGACAATCCTGGCTTCGGATGGAATTTGCTCGTTGCTTAAACCCTGAGGGTACCCTGCACCATCAAAGCGTTCATGGTGCGAATGAGCAATCCGTTCTGCCATTTGCATTAAACGCGAACGCCCACCCGATAAAATTCTTGCACCAATACTGGTATGGGCTTTCATCTGTGCAAACTCGTCGAGAGTATACTTGCCCGGCTTGTTTAAAATTGCGTCGCTTACGCCAACTTTACCCAAATCGTGCAATCGCGCCGCTTGCTCGAGAAGCGCGGCGTCCTCGGGTTGCCAACCTAGTTCTAGGGCAATCCGTGCAGACATCTGCCCGACACGCAGCGCGTGTTGTCCTGTTTGGTCATCACGGTACTCGGCAGTCAAAGCAAGGCGCAAAAGCACCTCGAGTTGAGTCTGCTCGAGTTCGGCGGTGCGCTGTGCGACTTTGGCTTCTGCAAGAATACGCGCTTCTTCAGCAATACGCGCCTCTTGGTGTGTGCGTTCGACCTCAAATTGCAACATCAGCGAACGAGCTTTTTCTTCAGATTCGGCATTGAATACTTCTTCATGCACCATAAAAAATAATTCATGGTGTTTTAGTGCCTGTTCAAAATCCCCAATGCGCTTATAGGCTTGGCTGAGCAACTGATGTGCTTCAAAACTCGAGCGCTTTTGTCCAAGCTCAAGTGCCTTTTCTAAGGCTATTAGCAAAATATCAAGTGCAGCCTTGGGGGACTCCAATGCAAGCTGGTCGCGCCCCAAATTGAGCAGGGCGTTGACTTCACCTTCGCTGTGTCCAATTTGCTTAGAAGTCTCGAGCGCTTCCTGGTGCACTTTTAACGCCTCGTGATAGCGACCAAGTGCGGTATACACCTGACCCAACCCATCGAGGTTATCTATGGCATATTGGTGAAGCTGATATTGTGTGGCTTCGGAAAAAGCTTCTTGAAAATATGCTTCTGCACTGAAAAATTGTGCAGTTTGTAGCTCAATATAGCCAAGTGTATTTAAGCAAACAACAACTGCCCGCCCATTTTGGATAGTTCTTGCCTCTGCCATCGCCTTGAGTGCAACGGTTTTAGCACTATCAAGGTCACCCATCTCGATGTGCAGATGTGCAGTTGAAAGCAAGCAATCTATCAAAGTGGTTTTATCGCCTGACTGATTGAGAATTTCAAAAGCATCTTTGATATAAGCAATTGCACGTTCAAACTCGCCAATTTTGCGGAAATTCGAGCAGAGGTTAATCAGGATGTTTGCTTTATAAACACCGATATCTTTTTTTTCCGAAAGTGCCAGGGCTTGACGCAGGTAAGCAATGGACTTCTTGTAATGCCCCAAAAGAGACTGAATAGAAGCCAGACTGTTGAGCGCTTCTGCTTGCAGACGGAAAAACAAATTCCTTTCGGATTTTTTCAGCGCGCTTTCAAATTCGATGTGCGCCTCTTCCATTTTGCCTAGGGAACGCAGCGCCTTACCCAGCAGTAAGTGATAGTCAATCTGTACCCGAGTTGGCATACCTTCAGAGCAAGCAATATCTCCGAGGCGTTTCAGCTCTTGGGCAGCCTCCAAGCTGAGGGCAGAATTCGCCCTTATTTGCAGCAGATAACGCAAAACGAGCGCAACCGAATCATCGGGCTGAGCGACCAATACTTGCTCGATTTGTTGCAGCGAGCGCAAAGGGTCAAAGTCGAGGTCTAAGGACTGACTTGGCTGATAAATTGCCTCTGCTACACTTGGTTGCATAAGTCCTTTTAGCACACAAAAACTATTTGCTTACGACTGCATTTGCGAGGAATTTTGCCAAGTTAATCCGACCCCTACCAACCTTGTGCAGAAAACTGCTATTTAATCCGTTGCGATAAATATCATCGCTGTAGTTTACTAGCGTATCGGCTAAGTCTCTGGCAGGGACCTTAAGCTCCTGCCCCAAAGCGAGGGCAAGCGCACCGGCAGCAACAGGTGTCGCCATTGATGTTCCACTCCAAGCCGCCAAGCGCAAGTCTGGTGCTGGTCCATGTACAAGTTCACCCGGAGCAGCTATTTCTACTGCTTCCCCATAATTCGAGAATACAGATTTCGCATCCATTGCATCTACACTTGTTACGCTCAAACGCAATGGGTTTATGGAGCGAGATGCAGGAAAGGTCACCACTGTGCTGGCTTTATTTCCAACTGAGGCAACGATATACACGCCCTTGGCTGTTGCAGCCCGGAGCGCAACCTCGAGTGAACGCAGATCAACCTCGCTGCCCAGACTAAGGTTAATAATTTTTGCACCTTTTTGCACTGCCCAAGCAACCGCTGCAACTACACGCAAAGCTGTGCCTTTGCCATTGGCATCCAAGACTCTAAGCGGCAATATGGTGGCGCGCGGAGCAATCTGACGCACGATTCCCGCCACACTTGTGCCATGCCCATATGCACCCACCCCAAGCACCCCAACCTCCTGTGGTACAGCATCTCCATCTACAAAGTCACGCCATTCTGCGGCGGGTGCAAGAGCTTGGGACAGACCTGGATGTTTGAGGTCTACACCAGTATCAATCACTGCAACTTTGACACCCAATCCAAGATTGCTGGCAATTTTTTGCCCTTTCTCTAAGCGAATCTGCTGCCAAATACTGTTGTTTTGTGGCATCCATTGGAATGTGCCACCAGACCAGATGGTCGAAAGCCCACCAGACCAAATCGTAGACAACCCACCAGACCAGATGGTTGAAAGCCCGCCAGACCAAATCGTAGACAACCCACCAGACCAAATGGTTGCTAAACCAGCAGTGCTTACAACGTTACTCTGGCTGCTCGTGATTGATTCAGTATTGGCTTCAAAAGCTGTGTGCTCCAACTTCAAGATATCTTGACTTGGTAACTGATGAAAGCCCAAAACCGCGTATTGCCCCTCCGACCACACCGTCACCTCACCACCATAGCGGGTCTCGAGAGCCTCTCTAGAGTCGTTAGCTTTTAGTCCTAAGGTTAGTGTATACAAAAAGTCCTGCTTACCACTTTGGGGTTGCTCGAGCGCACAACCCATAAATATCAAAGTCGAGCAAATAAATGCACTTGCCAAGCGCTTCGTTTTTTTCATGATGCTCCTTATAATTCTGACCCTAAGATTTTTGTGTTCTAAAAACA
>JBKBVO010000197.1:0-3602 GCA_046289535.1 Deinococcales bacterium
CTGCACTACCTGTTGTGCACAGGAAGCCATTGCCAAGCCGGCTAGCAGCGCACTAAAAACTTTAACGATATTCATTTTTCTCCCAGTTCATTTGTCTCGAGAAAACCCACCAAACCCTGTATTGCTCGAGCTTTGGTGCACCGTACTGTTTTTTCACAACCACCTCTACACTTGACTTACACCAAGCACGCTAGGGGCGATAGCTCCCCGCGAAGCAGCGCAACAATGCCACCCGTTTGTCAGGAATCTGTATTGTGAATCAAACCCGAATGTTCACCCGCGCCCCCTGTCCCTCGAGGTGCACCGAATCGATAAAGCGCACCACTCGCGTGGCGTAGCCCATGGCGATGCTGTGTGTTCGTGTTCCACCCGCAAAGCGGCGCACGCCCTGCAGCAGCTCGCCATCGGTGATACCTGTTGCCGCAAAGACAATCTCACGCCCAGGTGCGAGTTCGTTGGTGCTGTAAACCCTGTTGGGGTCAACCCCCATCGTACGGCAGCGCTCGAGTTCTGCGGGCGTGCTGGGTAGGAATTTGCCTTGGATTTCCCCGCCGAGGCACTTCATCGCAGCGGCGGTCAAGACCCCTTCGGGCGCACCGCCCGAACCCATCAGCGCGTGTACACCTGTGCCGCGCATCGCCACCGCCAACGCAGCAATCACATCGCCATCGCCAATCAGTTTGACTCGAGCACCCGCTGCACGGATGCGCCCAATCAGCTGCTCGTGGCGCGGGCGGTCAAGCACCACAATCGTTAAATCCGAAACCTCGCGCTCTAGGCTGTGCGCAATCGCACTGAGGTTTGCTTCCAAATGCCAGTCCAGATTGACCCGCCCTGCAGCGGGTGGCGCAACTACCAGTTTTTCCATATACATATCGGGCGCACCCAATAAACCGCCACGCTCGGAGAGCGCAATCACCGCCACACTGTTGGGCAAGCCGCGCGCGGCTACGGTTGTACCCTCGACCGGGTCTACGGCGATGTCCACTTCAAACGATTCGGGGCTGCCCAAACCAACTTGCTCGCCGATGTAAAGCATCGGCGCTTCGTCCATTTCACCCTCGCCAATCACCACCGTGCCGCGAATATGGGTCTGCCCCAAAATCTCGCGCATCGCATTGGTGCCAGCGTCATCCACAGCGATTTTGTCGCCCTGACCAACAAAACGGCTAGCCCGTCGCGCAGCTTCTTCGGTCACGCGCACAATCTCGAGCACAAGGGCGCGCTCCATCGCGGAATCAAAACGTTCGTTCACGAACAAGAGTGTAAAAGATGTGTTATGGTTTTTGCTATGGTCAATATCGATTTAAGCGGCAAAGTCGCCCTGATTGCAGGTGTGCAAAACGAATACAGCCTCGGGTGGGCTTCTGCCAAAAAACTCCTTGCAGCAGGCTGTAAGTGTGTTTTTTCGTTTCAGGGCGAGCGCAACTTGCCCGCACTGCAAAAACTCACCGCGCCTTACGGCGACCAAGTGCTGATGCTCGAGATTTGCGATGTGATGTACGACGAGCAAATAGACGCACTGTTTGAAAAAATCAAAAGCCAAGTCGGGCATTTGGATTACTTGATGCACGCCATTGCATTCACACCGCGCGAAACCCAAGAAAACCCCTTTGTGCAAACCAGTCGCGAACACTGGAAAATCGCGCTTGACATTTCTGCTTACAGCCTGGTCGCGCTCGCGCAACGCGCCGTACCGCTGATGCGCCCAGGCTCGAGCATTGTGTCTTTAACCTATTACGCCTCGGAAAAAGTTGTACCCAAGTATAACGTCATGGGTATTGCCAAAGCCGCACTCGAGGCAAGCACGCGCTACTTGGCGTATGACCTTGGAAGCAAAGGTATTCGTGTCAATGCCGTTAGCCCAGGTCCGATGCGCACCGTTGCCGCCAAGAGTATCCCTGGCTTCACAATGATGCTCGAGAAAGCCGCCAAAAACAGTGCAATGGGCAAGAATGCCACTTTTGATGATGTTGGCAACATGTGTCTCTTTTTGTTCAGCCCCTTAAGCGGCGCAACCACGGGCGAAGTCATCTATGTGGACGGCGGCTACTCGATAATGGGCATGAACTTTGTCGAGTAAGATGGTGCTGCGTCAACTTGTCTCACCCGATGCTGCTGCCTTTTTTTGCAATGCAAGAATCGCCACGTTCTTTTGACTCAAGCCTAGAAAACGAACAAAAACGCCCTCTGGAAGAAATCGAAAGGATGTTCTTGAGCAGTATGGATGCACGCTTTGGTATTGAACGCTTGGTAGCGACCACAGGTTACGTGGTTTCACACAGCGTAAAAACCCGCCACAAAGCCAATGTTTATGTACATCCAGACTATCGGGGGCAGGGTTTATCGCGCCGTCTGATGCTATAAATTATAGAGAACAGCAAAGCGCGTGGTCTCGAGACACTGCTTTTAGCTGTAACAGAAGGCAATGATGCCGCTTATGGACTCTATCAAAGTTTAGACTTTCTCGAGTACGGCAGAGAGCCAGACGTTTTGCGTGTAGATGGGCAATCCGTTGGCGAAATTTTTATGCGGGCAACCACAATCCCATACGCCCACCTATAAACCGTAAACACAGTTTTGCCACTCGAGGGCAAACACTTTGCTGTCATTAGCTACAATATTTGCTGCTGCAATCCAAACTGCATCGGGCGACCACGCTCCTGCTATACCGTCCACAAAATTTTGGTAAATGACTCGAGAAAAATCCCACAACTAAAGCGCTTGCAGGCGTTTTATACTACTCAAATGCAGTATGTACTGATGCTCTTGGTTCTTGTTGCTTGCAGCGGCACGCCCCAACCACCACCTGTGGTTCCACCAGACCCCAATCCAAACGATGAACTGATTCAACTGAGCACCAACCCTGCCCCCCAAAATTTCATTGTGGCTCGAGGACAAAGTCAAAAACTGATCATTACAGGAAGGTTGCTCTCCCCCGCTGTTCAAAAAATCAAAGTCAGCATTACCCGTTCACCAGATGTAACCACAGACCCCACCGAATTGATTTTGACGGGTAACTCGAGTGGCGAAATTACAGTCACTGTGCCACAAAATGCCAGTAACAACAAACCGTTTTTTCGGGTTCAGGGTTCAGCATTAAACGCTAGTAATAATCCAGTAACCTCCAGAGAACCCTCTTTGTTGTTCCAGTGGACTGTACCAACTGCTCCAACTGTACCCTAAAGTGAGCGCGTCGGCATAACTTCGGTTTGAGTTATTCTTAGCCTGTATTCCAAGCACCCTTGGCGCAGAAATAGGTACAGCTTTTCGCAAGTCCTTTTAGATACGCCGCATTGCGCAAAGAACGTGGGATGCTTCGTACCTATCATTTTATTTATCGATACCCCCATCGGTCGGGACAATACAGGATGGAACGGTACTCGAGTGACGCCCGAGCATTTAGCGCACGGAGCTGGCTTGACGCAGACGGCTCGAAGGCAAGAGCGCAGACGGATTCAGAATGCTGCCACTCGAACGAATCTCGAAGTGCAGGTGTGGGCCGGTTGAATTGCAGGTGCTACCCAACGCGCCGATGAGCTGCCCGCGCGAGACGGCCTGGCCGCGATCTACATACCACAGGCACAAGTGCGCGAAGAGCG
>JBKBVO010000197.1:3612-4116 GCA_046289535.1 Deinococcales bacterium
CCTTGGCGCACGCGCTGCCCCTTGCTCACCAAACGCCTCGAGTTGTGTGCGTAGTAGTAATCACGCCCATCCACGCCACGAATGGTGATCAGTTGCCCATAACCAAACACATTCCAACCCGAGAATGTCACTGTTCCCGAAAGCGAAGCATAAACCGGCGTACCGATTGGCGCAGCCAAATCCAGACCAGCGTGTCCACGCTTTGGACCACGATAAGAATAGCGCTGTGTAATTACACCCAGCATCGGCCAGAGCGGACGTTCAAAGCGGCTCGAGACAGCAACGACTCGGCTGATGTTGTTGCTTTGAGTTGCCTCCGAAATTCGCAAAACCTGACCAATTTTCAGGCGGTCTGAGCTTAAGCCATTGAGGCTACGAAGCTGTTTCACACTTAATCCATAGCGCTTTGCCAAACTCGAGAGGGTGTCGCCGGCACGAACCGTCACGGTCTGTGCAAATGCAAGTGGAAGCAGCACAAACAGTGCGAACGCAAACACTTTAAAC
>JBKBVO010000198.1:0-4098 GCA_046289535.1 Deinococcales bacterium
ATACTCGAGACCAGCAGTGCGCCGAGAAGTGCGATTTTCATACCCCGCAGCCCCAGTCGAGCAGCCTGCTAAAGCCTTTGCCATTCCAACCGTGAATACTCACCCCGTAGCCTTCATAGAGCACATCTTCTAAAAAGACTTCCATACTGCCATTGCCGTCAATGTCGGCAATCGCGCCGATGCGGTTGGTTCTGCCCTGTTGCGCGCCAGTGTCGGTTGCGACATCGTAGCCTTTTTCGATGTAATAGCGGTCTAGGCTAAAGGTTTGCACCTTGCCAGCCATGATTTTTCGCACCAAGACCAGCGAGTAATCGCCGGTCTCTTTCATTGTGTAGGCATCGTCTACGCTCTGTGCGACGATCAAAACCTCGAGTTGCTTATCGCCGTCTAAATCGGCTTGCACAAGCTGGGTGATGCGTGCGGGCTTGGGGGCTTTGAACTTTGCGAGCTGCGCGCGCACTGCTGCAAGATAGGTGGCATTGTTGTTTGGCAGTAGCTTGAAGGCGCGTGGGGTCGGGTTCCATGGTGCGGCAAGTGCGTAGCTTGGGTACTCGAGTTTATTTTTGAGTTCTGTTTTGGTGCTGCGGACCCAGTCGCATGGTGCGCCTCCTTGCTCGAACGAGCCGCCTGCCTTTGCACTGCCGACAGTGCCCCTGAGGTTAAAAAGCACTGTGTCCAGACCGGCTTTGATTTTGCCAATACTGCCGCTCGAGAGTTTATCTGCCGCCACCCACGCCTTGCCCTCGAGCGCCCCGAGCACTGTGGCACCGGGTTGTCCCTCCTCGAGGCGCAGCAACACCGCTTTGGGTGTACTTTGCGCGAGGGCGACGAGTGTTGTAGCGCATAGTCCGACCAATAGTACTTTTTTCATTTGAATACCCCTGTTTCTTCTTCGCTCGAGGCAAAAACTCTATTTTTGTTCAACAGGCTCGAGAGCAGCACTGCCCCTAAAGCCATGTGCCATCTGCCAAGTGTCTTTATTTCCACCCCTTGAGTACTGCTGCCGTTGCTGTATCGGGTTTGAATGTTTTGCCATCCCACAAAAACCCCAGGCGGTAATTTTTGCCTGGGGCTTTGCTCAAATCTGTCACTGTGCAATCTGGATTGGCTGCCGAAGCGTAACTGAGATTGACCACGAGGTCTTTTTTCTTGTCCTTGTTCAGGTCGAGGGCTTCGAAATCACCAAAACGAAAGGTTTTTGCGGGGTTGCCGCAAGCTGCGCTGTTATCGGTGACGCGCATCAGTTCGATGGCTTTTGCACCCGCGCCAATATCGCGCCACTCGAGTGTGGATTCCAAGTAGCCCTGCCCAAATGCCTGACTCAAACACAGCAATCCATCGCGACCATCGCCGCGTGAAAAGAGATAGCAAAAGCTAGGGTCAGTGTTGCCATATCGCATCCGACGCAACACCTTATTGCCCGAGAGCAACAGCGAGATTGCCCCAACGAATCGTTCTTCGCTGCCTGTTTCGTCTAAGAATCTGGCACCCAGAACAATTTCTTTTGCTCCAGACCTCGAGAATGCACCTGTGTTGCCGCTGTCACCAAGCTCGAGCAGGCTTTTGGGGTTGCGTTCGACTTGTGTGTAAAAGCTTTTTTTCGCTAGACAACTGCGCGTGGCAAGGTTTATGTTGCTTTCGCACAAGGCGCTTAAGGCAGTTTGGGCTTCGCCCTGCGTGATTTTGCGCAGATTGTGCCGAAGGGGTTCTGCCAAAGCGAGACCCGCGCCAAGCACCAGGGTGAGCAGCATCAACTTTTTCATGCTTCCATTGTGCCACAATGTCGTGACAATAGCGCAACAAGGGGAACAGAAAAGCATTTCTAGGGATGATGTTCGCTTGCACAGACCCACCAATCGGGGTGCTCGAGTTGCAATTTTTGTGCGGCGGCTTGTGCGCTGGCGGCATCTTTTGCTAAACCGAAGCAGGTGCTGCCCGAACCACTCATCAATACCCCGAACAGACCGGCACTCGAGAGCGCAGCTTTGACTTTGCCGACAATCGGGTATGCCGCAAGCACGGGTAACTCGAGCGTGTTGCTGTAGGGTGGGTCTTGCTGTCGTTCGAGTGCGGCTAGAATCTGCTCGAGCGCAAGCGGAGCTGCAAAGCGCCCGTTTAAGCCCTGGTAGGCTTCCTTGGCGCTGATGCCCACCTTGGGATTCGCCAAGACGACGTGTACCCTAGGCAGGCGAACAGGGGAGAGCACATCGCCGATTCCGCGCGCGCGCGCTGCCCCACCGCGCAGCAAAAACGGTACGTCCGCCCCCAATTCGCGCGCCAGTGGGTGCAGCTCGAGCGCACTCGGGTAGAGGCGCTCCAAGCCGCGCAAGCAGGCGGCGGCATCACTCGAGCCGCCACCTAAACCTGCGGCGATTGGTAGGCGTTTTTCGAGTCGAATACGTACCCCACTTTGGATTTTGGCAGCTTGTAAATAGGCTTGTGCTGCACGATAGACCAGATTCTCTTGGTTGGTTGGTAAGTCAGACCCCACCATCTCGAGTTCAATGCCGCTGGTGGTTGTCTCGAGATGTAAGGTATCGCCCACCTTGAGGGTACAAAAAAGTGTGTCCAGGCTGTGGTAGCCGTTTGCCAGTCTACCTGTGACCGCCAAGCCAAGGTTGATTTTGGCGGGTGCGTGCTCACGAATCATGATTGATTTTGCTCAAGTGCGGTTTGGAGTGTTTGTTCGAGTTTGTTTTTCCAGAGTAAGGCATTTAACCAGCGCTCGGGAATGGATTCCAACCCATATTTTGCACCCAACAAGGCTCCTGCCACCGCGCCGATGGTGTCGGCATCGCCGCCTTGATTGACGGCTAAAATCAGCCCTTCCTCGAGCGAAGCGCTCTGCTCTAAAACAAAAGCGGCGACCTGTGCTGTTGCCAGTGCATAGCCGCTTGTGTCGAGTGCGCTAATCTCGAGACTGCGCCCGCGTTCGACCCAATCGAGCACGTCTTCGCCGCGCACGGTTGCCCATTCCTGTTCGGCTCTGGCGAACAGAAGTTCTTGGCGTGCGGCTTCCCATGGGTCAGGGGCTTCGCAGAGCAGTGCGGCAATCATTGCATTTTGCCATAAGGCTGCTTCGACGGCTCGACGATCAAAGTGAGTGATGCGTGCAATCTCGATGGTTTCGAGCACTCGTATTTCTCGGTCGTGTGCGCGTAACCACGCTGTTGGCGCACAGCGCATGATGGCGCCGTTTCCCGCACCAGAGTGCGACATCCGCTCCCATGCGATACGCCCAGAATCTCGAGCAGAGACTCCGCGCTTGAGTTCTCCAAGTGCAGCGCGAGTGAGATTGCCTATGTCTTTAGGTTTGCTTTCGTACCAAGCCAAAAAATAGTGGGCAACTTTATCGAGGCTATACCCCTCGGCATACGCCTCGAGAATACATAAAGTCATTTCTGTGTCGTCGGTGACTTCGCCCGCCTGCAAGCCAAGCCAGCCCCCACCTACGAGGTTGCGCACGGGTATAGTAACCGCCTCTTTGGTCTTAAATTCGTTGGTCGCACCTAGGGCATCACCGATGGCAAGAGCGAGTAAACTTGCTCGGGCACGCTGATTGAGAGTGTCTTTTTTCATTGCATCACGATTTCTTTTTTTTGTGCTTGCTCGGATGGCTCGAGGTCCTTGGCGTACCACGAGAGCACGGGGCGTGCATCCACTGCAAAATAGTAACCGAGGCGCTCCCAAAAGCGCACCGCTCTTGAGTTATGTCCAAAAACCCCTGCCAAGATGCGCTTGGTACGGCTTTTAAGCTGAGACTCGAGCCTTAGCATGATTTGGCTCCCCAAGCCAAGGTGCTGTTTTTGTTCGGCAACAAGCAGTAGATTGACGGTGACATCGCCTGTTTTTGGGTAGTCGAGGGTGGTATCTAAATACGCCACCACTTCTTCGGCGCTGCAATAAAACTCGAGCCTCCGACGCGGATTAGAAAGCGCGGTTTCGAGTTCGCGGGTCACATCTTCAATGCTTGGTAGGGGTGCTGCGATAATTTCAAAGTATCGTTTGCTTTGAAGATAAAATCGATGCAGTACACCGACATCAGCCAAGGTCACAGGGCGTGAATTGAGGGGTAAAGAAGGTTGTAGTTTCACGATA
>JBKBVO010000199.1:0-4085 GCA_046289535.1 Deinococcales bacterium
CGCCACGCAGTCAGAGGGCGAAATTCAGCTCGAGGCACTACTCGAGCAACACGCACCAACGCGCGGCTCGAGTCTTGGGGTTTGGCGGGTTGGCGCGGTGCGCATCACCGCTCCGAGTTTTGGTTTGGCGCTCGGACAACGAGCAAAGCTCGAGCTGACACGCGCTTGGATTTTTTGAGGCGCGGTTTTGTGCTCAGATGACGACAGGCTCTTGGTACACCCCATAAACCTCGCGCAGCACATCCATCTGCTCGCCTAGCGTGGCATAGGCGTGGGCACACTCGAGAAACGCCGGCATGGTGTTTTGCCCGAGCAGCGCCGCACGGCGCAAACCCTCGAGCGCAGCCTTGTGGCGCACGGGGTCACGCTCGCGCCGCACACGCGCGAGGCGCTCGGCTTGGATGCGCTCAACTTCTTTGTCTATGAACTGGATTGGCACACTGACAGGCTTGTCGTCGGCGAATTCATTGACCCCAACAATAATACGCTTTTTGCTGTCGAGTTCACGCTGGAACCGATAACTGGCATCGCCAATTTCGGCAGCAAAAAATCCCGCCTCGAGTGCCTTAATCACCCCGCCGAGGTCGCGGATGCGCTCGATGTAACGCAGCGCCTCGGCTTCGACTTTGGCAGTGAGACTCTCGAGATAGTAACTGCCCGCCAACGGGTCTACGACATTCGCCACCCCCGTTTCGTAGGCAATAATCTGCTGAGTACGCAGCGCAATGGTCGCAGCTTCTTCGGTTGGCAAAGCAAGGGCTTCATCAAAGGAATCGGTGTGCAGGCTTTGGGTACCGCCCAACACCGCCGCCAGCGCCTGAATTGCCACTCGAGCGATGTTGTTCAGGGGCTGCTGTGCAGTCAGGGACACCCCTGCGGTTTGGGCATGGGTTCGCAGCATCCACGATTTGGGGTTTCTCGCGCCGTAACGCTCGCGCAACTGCGTTGCCCAGATGCGCCGTGCGGCACGGAACTTGGCAATCTCTTCAAAAAAATCGTTGTGCACATCCCAAAAAAAGCTGATGCGCGGTGCGAATTCATCTATGTCTAAACCGCGTTTTAAGGCTTCTTCAACATAGTGAAAGCCATCCGCCAAAGTAAACGCCAGTTCTTGGATGTTGGTGCTGCCCGCTTCGCGGATATGATAGCCCGAAACCGAAATAAAATTCCATTTGGGGGTGTGCTTTGGCGACCACTCGAAGGTGTCAATCACCAGTTGAACGCTTTGCTCGGGCGGAAAAATAAATTCTTTTTGGGCAATGAATTCCTTGAGAATATCGTTTTGAATCGTACCGCCCAAATGCTCGAGACGGTATCCCTGTTTTTGTGCATTGGCGAGGTACATCGCCCAAATTGCACTGGCAGGAGAGTTGATGGTCATGCTGGTGGTAACCTGCTCGAGATTGATGCCCTTAAATAAAATCTCCATGTCTGCAAGGCTCGAGACTGCAACCCCGCACTTGCCGACTTCGCCAACACTGAATGGGTGGTCGGCGTCGTAACCCATCAGCGTTGGCAAATCAAAGGCGGTGCTCAAACCCGTCTGCCCAGCTTTTAAGAGTTGGTGAAAGCGTTCGTTGGTCTGCTCAGCGCTGCCAAAACCCGCAAACATGCGCATCGTCCAGAGTTTGGCGCGGTACATGCTGGCTTGGGTACCTCGAGTATAGGGGTAATCACCGGGCATCTCGAGTTCGGGAGAAGCATCTTCGGCGGTATAGACTGGATCTGGTTCAATCCCGCTCATGGTCGAAAACAAAAACTTGCGTTCGGGAAATTGAGCAGTCGCGTTTTTATAGACCGACTCGAGCCAGATGTTCTTTTTCATAGCTAAACTATAGCGGATTTTTCTCCAGCAGAACTTTCAGTCGTCAGACAAACTTGTGGTTGCACAAAAATTTGCGTTTTGCCAATGCTGTGGTCTATAATCCGCGCCCAAATGCAATTTGCTGCTGTTGCAGATTCGATTGTCGAGGCTACTCGAGTGGTCAGTGCGCTGACGCGCAGTGGCTACGATACGACCTTGCGCCTGCATGAGCACTCAGATTTGCTGCTCGAGTCTAAGAGTTCTGCTCTGGTTTTAGATGCAAACCTGCGCGGTCTGTCGCGCCGTGACTCGAGAACCCGCCTCGAGCGCTTAGGGCGCAAGTTGCGCCAGAGTCAGATTGCTTTTTATAGGTTTGACTCGAGTCTGCGCCGCCCATGGGACGACCTTTTTGCCACACTCGAAGCCAGTGGGCGCAGAAAGTTGGTTTTGGCGGCATTTTCGCCACCTGAAGGCTTTGAAGTGCGGCACGGCACCGTGTTTTGGCATGGTTCACCATTACACCGCAGCCAGTTAGCTCGGGACCGCCATAACCCTGTGTACGAAGCCAACATAGTCGAATTACTCGAGCGTGAGGGTCTGGGCGCTGTCGCCTTGGTGCACGACATCAACCCAGCCAATCTCCGTGCTGCGCTGCAAAAAGCCAAGTTTATTGTTGTGGATGGTGGCAATCGCAGCGATGCAGAACGTTTAGTTCAGGCTGTCGAAGACCCAACTGCCGTTTTGTGGGCAGGTAGCCCACACTTGGCACGGGCTATTGGTCAGGCATATTGCGAACCCGCACTCGAGAATGCCCAAGACCCACTTGGCGCACCGACACTGCTGGCATTGGGAACACACCCCAGCAGCGCCGAACAAATTAAAGCCTTGCGTTTAGGGGGGGCACAAGTGGTGCTGCTTGAGCCAAGCGAAGATGGCATCAGTCGCGCTGTTGCCGAAGCTGAACGTGCCCTGCGCCAAGGCAGAGGATGTGTACTGCAACTCGAGTCGGCACCACTGTTTGGTTTTCCTGCTTCCCTGATGCGCCAAAAGCTGTTCAATACACTTGGTACCGCCATACTCGAACTTTCGCAGCGTGGCAGTTTCGAGCATTTACTGCTCTGTGGCTCGAGTGTGACCAGCCATGCTCTGCGCCAACTGCAGGCTACAGGCATCCATGCAAACCCGTACAGCAATCAGCCGCAACTGCTTGCGCCCAAACCGCATCACATTGCTATTCGCGCCTCAAACGACACCCCTCAGACTTTGTTAGGAGCATATCAGGTTTTGGCAGGCTGAAAATGCGCCCGAATCACTTTAGCAAAATTTGCACCAATTCCTGGCACAGCCGCAATCTGCTCTAAACTCGCGGCGCGGATTTCCTCGAGGCTGGTAAAGTGCTCCAAAAGCGCCTCCTTGCGTTTTTCACCAATGCCAGGCAAATTGTCAAATACACTTTTGAGCATTGCCTCACTGCGGAGTTTGCGGTGATAGGTAATCGCAAAATGGTGCACTTCATCGCGCACTGCAATCATCATGCGCAGTGCAGGATGGGTCTCGAGCAGGCGCAGCTCGCGGTTTTTGCCGATTTCACTGCCCGCGGCAAGCCACCACTGTGCGCCATAAATGCTGGGCAGAATCAGGGTTTCTTCGCGCTTGGCAAGCCCCACCACCGGAACTTGCACGCCCGCTTCGCGTAGGGCATCGAGCGCAGCGTTAACTTGCCCGCGTCCGCCATCAATCATCAAAAGGTCGGGCATGGGCAGTTTTTCCGACAAGCTGCCCGTAAAGCGGCGCAAAATGGTTTGGCGCATACTGGTGTAATCATCGGGGTGGTCTAGACCTTTGACCTTAAACCGGCGGTATTCGCCTTTGCGAGCGCGTCCACCCTCGAAAACCACCATCCCCGAAACGATATGCGTACCAAACAAATTGGAGTTGTCAAAACCCTCAATGCGCCACGGGCGCTCGGGTAGGGCAAGCACATCTTTAAGCGCCTCGAGTGCAGGGTTTTCGCCGCGCTTCTCGAGCAGCGCGAGTTCGGCTTCCAGACCCGTTTGTGCGTTGCGCATCGCCATCTCGAGCAACTCAACTTTTTCACCACGTTGGGGGTGGCGCAACTCGACTTTGCGCCCTTTGCTCATAAATTCTTCCCATGCTTCTTTGTCTTCAAACTCCACAGGAACCAATACCCGTGGCGGAACCTGCATAGCTACAGCATAGTAATCTTGCATAAAGGCTTTCAGGATTTCTTCGGGAGTGCTTTCTTCAGCACCCGTTAAAA
>JBKBVO010000200.1:0-4078 GCA_046289535.1 Deinococcales bacterium
CTGTGCCATCGCGATGGGCATTTGGTTCACATCGAATCCCAAGCCTCGCCGCAGCAAAATTCGCAGGGGAAGCTGACAGGGGTGGTGTGTACGATTCAGGATATCACCCAGCAGCTCGAACTCGAGCGGGCAGTACACCGAGCCAGAAGGGTTTTGGAGCGTCAGAGTCGCAATGCAGGGCTGGTGGCGAACTCGATCCCCGAAGCCTTGTTTTTGGTGGGTAAAAGCAACATCATCGAGTACGCTAATCCAAGCGCAGCGCGTCTTTTGGGTGTCAAAAGCCCTCAGGAGTTAGTCGGTACTCGCACGCGTGACTGGATTTATGAACCCGATCTTGCGACCTTGCGAAACCATGGGCATACGCTCGAGCAAGGAGAATTGCTGCAGCGCCAGGTTCGCCTGAGGCGTGTGGATGGTGAACTGGTGCCCGTGTTGCTGACTGCAACTGCGCGTTTAGAAGGGCGCAAGTTGACGGGTTCGATTGCTGTGCTCGAGGACTTGCGCTCTGAACTCGAGCGTGAGCGGCAACAGCAAGAGCAGCAAAAATTGCTCTTGGAATCCCAAGCGCACTACCGCAACTTATTTTTGCAAAGCCAAGCTGCACGTATGCGGCTCGAGGCGGCAGAGCGCATTCGCAGTTTGGCAACGCTCTGCGATACGGTGTGCGATTTGGTTAGGGTTGTGGTCGAGATGCTCGCTCAGACGCTTAAGACGAAATTGGTGAGCATTTACTTCGTGCAAGACCAGGAGCTCGTGATACAGCATCAGGTGGGTTACACTTCGGTGATTCCTCGTCTGTCCCTGAGTGGTGGTGGGGTTATGGTGCGTGCGATCGAAAACCGCATGGTTGAACTGGTTTTTGATGCGCACACCGACCCCGATTTTCGTTACTCGATGCCAACAATTCGTTCCGAGTTAGCAGTGCCAATTTTGCTTGGACAAGAGGTGCTTGGGGTTATCAATCTCGAGTCGGAGCAGGTTGGCACCTTTACACAAGAGGATGCAGAACTATTGATACAAGTTGCAGAGCGGATTGCTTACAAAATTGATGCGACACGAAAACTCGAGCAATACCACGAACTCGAGCAGCGCTATCAAAGGCTGCTCGAACAGAGCCAAAAAGTCGAGCAGCAAAAGGATTAGTGGGCGTATAGTCCGCCATCCACGGCGATGGTTTGCCCATTGATATACGCCGCCCCGTCTGAAACCAAAAAGGCAACCAGTGCGGCAACATCCTCGGGTTTGCCAAAGCGCCCCGCGGGGATACCCTCGAGGTACTTTGCTTTGAGTGCTTCGGGCAGCTTTTCGGTCATGTCTGATTCGATAAAACCCGGTGCAATCGCATTACAAGTGATGTTTTTGCTGCCATATTCTTTAGCAACGGCTTTGGTTAAGCCAATCAAGCCCGCTTTGGCGGCAATGTAGTTCGCCTGACCAGGGTTGCCCATCAAGCCCACAATACTCGAGACATTGACGATTCGCCCCCATTTGGCGCTGAGCATGCCGCGTATTGCTGCGCGAATTAAGGCAAAAGGTGCAGAAAGATTTGTGTCTATGACTGCGTCCCAGTCCTCGTCTTTCATGCGCATCACCAAGCCGTCTTTGGTGATGCCCGCGTTGTTGATTAAAACCTCGAGACCGCCAAGCGCTTCTATCGCGGCGGCGGCTACAGCTTTTGCTCCTTCAATGCTCGAGAGGTCTCCCTGTACCAGCACGGCTTGACCGCCGTGCGCGGTAATTTGGGCAACTACTTCTTGGGCTTCACCGCTCGAGCGCCCGTAATGCACACCGATGCTGTACCCGAGTTTGCCGAGTTCGAGCGCAATCGAGCGCCCGAGTCCGCGTGATGCTCCAGTGACTAAAACTTTTCGCATGAGTGGATTCTAACGCTTTATGCAGCTGTATCACAAGCAAAAACAGAGCTTATCCCCTCGCTTTGAGGTACAACTCTAAGCTTGCAGGACTCGAGATATTAAATGTCTGGACATCGGGCAGGATTTTTTTGACCATGCCCGTGAGCACTGTGCCGTGTCCAAATTCGATAAATTCGCGCGCACCGAGTTCATAAAGTTTGTGCATGCACTCGACCCAGCGCACACTGCCTGTCACCTGCGCTGCGAGCAGCGTCGGTAGCTTGTTCGGGTCGCTGTTGGCTTGTGCGGTTACGTTGGCTACCACCGGAAAATAAAAACCAAAAAATTCCGTGACTGCTAAATCTTTCTCGAGTCGCGCGCGCGCGGGTTGCATCAGGCTCGAGTGAAAGGGCGCAGAGACCTGTAGTGGAATCACCCGTGCGCCCAAAGCTTTGAGCTTTTCCGAAGCCGCAGCAATGCCTTCTGTAGTACCAGAAATCACGGTTTGCTCCGGGGTGTTGAGATTGGCAATTTCTGCGCCGTTCAAGCTCGCCAGCGTCGCCTGGATTTGCTCGAGACCAAGCTTCAAGACCGCTGCCATCGCGCCAACACCTACAGGTACGGCTGCTTGCATATAGCGCCCACGTGCTCGCACCAAGCGCAGGGCATCGTCAAACTCGAGCGCTCGAGCCGCCACAAGTGCGCTAAATTCGCCTAAGCTATGCCCCGCTGCAAAATCTGGAGTGAGGTGTGTTGCTGCACGCCAAGCGCGGTAGCAGGCAATGCTCGAGGCAACAAGTGCAGGTTGAGCGTTTTCGGTGAGTTTAAGTTGGTCTTCGGGACCCTCAAACATCAGCGTCTCGAGTCCGGGCAGCACCTGAAAGGCGCGCTCGAGCAGCGCACGGGCAGAGTCGTTATGCTCAAAGAAGTCTTTGGTCATGCCCACGGCTTGTGAGCCTTGCCCGGGAAACAGCGCGGCAATTTTCATCGTTTACCCCCTTTTTGCGCGGCTCGAGTACTCGCTAGAGTTCGCGCGGGTCGAGTGCGTCACGCAGCGCATCGCCAAGCAGATTCCAGCCGACACTAAAAAGCAAAATAAACAGCGCTGGAAAAAAAGAAACGTACCAATAGCCAAAAGGGTTACCCGCCGGTCCGATAATAAAGGTGCGTGCAAAAGCGACCATTTGCCCCCAATCGGCGTACCCAGGTGGCGTGCCCAAGCCCAGAAAACTCAGCGCTGCCGCAGAAAGCGGCACAGTGCTAAAGTCGAGCACTGCAATCACGATAATCGGGGTCAAGGCGTTGGGTAAAATGTGTAAAAAAATTTGACGCAGGTTACCCGCGCCCAAGGCTCGAGACGCCTCAATGTACTCCAGATGGCGCAATTTTAGGATTTCCCCACGCACCACGCGCGCATAGGATGCCCAACCCAGCATCACCAGCGCTAGGGCGATTTTGTCTAAGCCCTTGCCAAACAGCGATACGATTACAATCGTCAGAATCAGACCCGGCAATGCCAGAATAATATCGACCAAGCGCATGATTAGGTTGTCTACCCAACCACCAAAAAAACCCGCCAAACCACCCAAAAAAAGCCCAATCAGCAGTGTCGGTATGACCACCGTCAGCGATAGCTGCAGAGCTGTGCGTGCCCCCCAGACCAAGCCATACCAGATATCGTACCCCGAGCTTGTACCAAGAATCGCGTTATCTACGCCGGGTGGCGTTGGGGTGTCGGAAAAACTCACGCGGTGTACGTCAAAACAACTCTGAGGCGGTACAACAATCGCCTTCCAAAAGAGCGCCCCGAAAGGGTTATAAACACTGCTTCCCTCGGGTACAGATAAGTCGCGCAGGCAATTGCCCCTCGGTGTTGCGAGCAATGGTGCGAAAATAGCCATTAAGGTGAAGCCGACCGCCAACAAAAGACCGACTAACGCCAGCTTGTTATTTGTAAAACGCCGTACAGGACGGCTTTTCCACCAACTTGATGCGGCTGGCTGACTTGTGCTTAGGGGTGTTACAACACTCAACAGACTCACCTTCAATCGAACTTGACGCGAGGGTCGAAAAAGCTATACAGAATATCTATTGTAAGATTGCTCACGACGACAATGACCCCAACTAGCAGGGCAAAACCCATCACTCCAGCGTAGTCAAGGCTTACCGCTGCCTGTGCTCCCCATGAACCAATTCCCGGATAGGCAAAAATCGTTTCGGTAATC
>JBKBVO010000201.1:0-4068 GCA_046289535.1 Deinococcales bacterium
CTGGCAGGTCATAAAGGGTTTTGCTCGAGAGGGTACTCAGGTCTATGCCCACTTCCTGCATCACTTGGATTGCATCGGGTTTCACAAAGGTGGCTTCGGTTCCTGCACTGTAAATTTCTGCCCTCGAGCCTGCAAAATGCCGCGCCCAACCCTCTGCCATTTGGCTTCGAGCGCTGTTGTGGGTACACAAAATTAAGATTCTCACAGCGATAATCTTAATATATTGACTATCATCAATGTGTCAGATATACTGCCGACATGGCACCGGTTCAACTCGAGTTACGAATCGAGGCTTTGCTTTTGGCGTTCAAAGCACTTTCTGACCCTGCGCGTATCAAAATTGTTTCACATTTGGCTGCGCAAAGTAGCTGCTGCATCGGCGTTTGTGCTTGCGACCTCGAGACACTGGTTGGTTTATCGCAACCAACAGTAAGTCACCACATGAAATGCCTGCAAAGCGCCAATCTGGTCAGTGCTGAAAAACGTGGCAAATGGATATATTACACACTTAAACCCGATGTCTTTGAGGAGGTCAGGCAGTTTTTGCGGTGCTGCTAAAAATTTTTGGTTTAACACATTGATATGTTTCGATATAAAAGGAGAACCACCATGACCACCCTCGAACAATTTCTAAACCAGCTCGAACCCCACCCAAACCTAGAACTGGTTTTTATACTGCCCAACGGACAAAATGTACCCGTAGGCTATCATGTTACCGAATTCAAGGCACTCGAGTACCACACTGTAGATTGCGGCGGAATGGAGCACAAATTTAAGGAAAACAACATCGAACTCTGGCGCACAGCGCTCGAGCCAAGCTGCGAGTACATGCGCGTCGGCAAGTTTTTGAGCATCTACAATAAGGTTTCACCCAAGGTGGCTTTTGACCAAAATGCGGAACTGGTATTTTTGTATGGCGCTCCCGGCGAACCCGCCGCGCGTTATGCAGTTGCGCGGCTCGAGCCACAAGCACAACAACTGTACGTTATGCTCGAGCCACAAGGGGTGCGCTGCAAAGCCGCCGAGCGTCGCGCCGACGCACAGCTCGAGCTACTGCCAGTCGTGGGTGGTTGCTGCACGCCCACCGACTCGAGTAAACTCTGTTGCTAGCTGCTGATACCCTCACGCCCTAGGGCAGGGTTAAACGCCCAGCAACCACCGCTCGAGCTGCACCCGTGGTCGCAGGAAGGGTGTTTTGCCAGCCTCGAAACGCAAAATACCCCAAGAGTGCAAACGCTGCCGCCTCGCGGGTAGCGCTGTTAAAACCGTACTCGGCAAATTTGGAGTCCTCGAGCCGCAAGACTGGCACAGGCAAATTTGAAGCCATTTGCTGCATCAGCGCAATATTTTGTGTGCCTCCACCTGCCACCAAAATTTCGTCCAAGCCGTGCGGCAAAACAAAACGCTGATATTGGTCGGCAATGGTTTGCGCTGTCAGCGCTGTCATATTGGCAACAATATCTTTTGGCGCAAGCTCAAAGACACTGGGCAGTTTTTGCAGTGTCCAGTATTCACGCCCCGTACTTTTGGGCGGTTTTAACTCGAGGTACGGGTCTTGTTTCCACAGTTCCAAAAGCTGTGGCTCGAGCCTGCCCGATGCGGCAATCTGTCCGCCTTCGTCAAAACGCTTGCCGAGTTTATTCATCGCTTCGTCTATTAAACAATTGGCAGGTCCAGTATCAAAAGCAATAACCCCCCCTGACTCAAGCTCGGGGAGGTAAGTCAGATTGGATATTCCGCCCAAATTGTGCACCGCGCGGCGCACGCCGCGTTCAGCAAAGAAAATACGGTCGGCAAAAGGCACAAGTGGTGCCCCTTGACCGCCCGATACCATATCCGCCGCTCGAAAGTCCGAAATCACAGGCTTATTTGTATGCAGCGCCAAGGCTGCTGGGTCGCCAATTTGCAAGGTACCGCGCACACGCCAACCCCTGGAGTGGTCTATGCGCGGAATGTGATAGACCGTCTGTCCGTGATTGGCAATCAAATCGGCATCTTTGGAAAGATCCAGGGCAGCTTGGGCATAAAATTCGCCCAAGGCAAAAGATAACTGTGTCAGGCTCGAGACATCGGATTGGTTTTGCATCGTTGCCAACACCCATGCGCTCAAGTCTTCTGGGTATGGTGTGTACTGATGCGCGAGCACACGCGCCCGCGGCAAGGGCAACTCGGCAATGTCTGGTTTATTGTCATCAAAACCGTTTAGCTCGAGCAATACGGCATCTACACCATCTGCGCTGGTACCGCTCATCATCCCTAGGACTCTTGGGGCACGATTCATACTTGCTCCTTTTGCCAACGAGCACAAAAATTACAGCAAATGACTGCGTAATACGCGATTATCCTTTGCCAGCCGCAAGTATAACTCGAGTTCACAAAGCACAGTTTACCTGCTAGAATCCCTTTCTGTGAAAGCACTTGTTGCCTTTATTCTCGCTATGGTTTTAGCGGTGGCGGTGGCTCAACCCACCAGTCCCACCGAACCTACCCCGCCAGCCCCGACAACACCCGAACCACCTGTAAACCCTGAGCCACCTGTAAACCCTGAGCCACCTGTAAACCCAGAGCCACCAGCCCAACCCACACCCGCAGACCCCGTTTTGCCTGCACCTGCACCTGCACCTGCACCCAGCAATCCAACCCTGCCAGAACCACCAAAACAGCAACCCACAGAGCCAGCCCTGCCACTTACGCCTGTGCCGGCACCCAAACCCACGGCTGCACCAACCACTAAACCTGCCACTAAACCTGCCCCGAAACCTGCCGCAAAGCCCGCAACTAAGCCCGCCCCCAAACCTACAGCACTCGAGTTAAGACTCGAAACCACTGAGCAAGAAATTCGCAACGGCGAACTGCGCGACATTTTAATTGTACGCACTTTTGCTGTCCCTGCTAAAACCACTGCCTTAAGCCGTCAGAACAAAAAGCCCTCGAGCGGTCTAGAGAGCCTGATGCGCGATGTTTTCCGCAGTCTGACTCGAGCGAGCAAAGACGCAGTTTGGGTGCTAGAGGGTAGAGACTGGATTGCCACACAGCAAAGCGGCTGGCGCGTAGATGAGCGTCTGAGTCGTGCTTATGTACTCGAGGCACTCAAATACAATAAACCAAGCGCAAAAATTGTGTTACAGCGCACCCGCCCGAAGCGCAATGTGCAGGACTGGCACGCCAAGGGTATTCGCTACCATTTTGGCGGTGGCGAAAGCCGTTTTGTGGGTAGCTCGAGTTTCCGCGTGACCAACATTATCGCTGGTGCCCGGCAAATTGATAACATCACCATTCCGGCAGGCGGAATTTTTAACTTCAACCGCGATGTCAAAATTTCCAAAGAACTTGGCTTTGTAGATGGCTACATCATCAAGGGCGGAATTCTCGAAAAAGACATCGGTGGTGGCATTTGTCAGGTCTCGACCACGGTTTGGCGTGCTGCCTACAATGCTGGCTTACCAATCTTGCAGCGCAACTATCACAGCTACCGCGTGGCATACTACGACCCACCCGGTTTTGAGGCAACGGTTTTTGCGCCCTACAAGAATTTAATTTTTAGAAACGATACAAACGCACCGCTCTTTGTGCAGGTCACTTGGTACACGCGCAGCGCCAGACTCGAGATGCACTTTTTTGGCACCAAACCAGACCGCCGCGTTTCGATTTCGCGGGGCTATATCAGCAATATCCGCCAACCGCCTGCACCCCGCTACATTGCCGACCCCGAAGTGCGCCTTGGGCGCGCCAAGCGTTTGTCTGGCGCAGAACGAGGCATGAATGTGCGGATTGACCGCGTAGTAAATTACAGCTCTGGGCGAGTCGCACGCGACAGCACCTTGAGTTCGTATGTACCTTGGGGTGAATTGTGGGCAGTGAACCCCGCCGATGCTCGAGTCCGCAATAATGTCCAAGTACAAAACACCTCGAGCTTGCCATTTAACACCTCGAGTGCTCAACTTACCGCTTTTAGTGCCCCACTGATTCCAAGTCTAAGCAAACCCGCTGCAGGTGGTGCGCCAGAACGTTAAAGCAATTACAGTAGTGTCCCACTAGCATTCAGGCTGGCATCGCGTTCCCATATCA
>JBKBVO010000202.1:0-4061 GCA_046289535.1 Deinococcales bacterium
TCGAGCTGGTTAGGCTCGAGAGCGAGAGAGCAGCAAGACCAGCGAAACCAAATTTTAGAATGTTTTTCATACTTCCTTCCTTTCAAACACCGAAATACTTGCTCAAAACGGTATAAGTGCTACACCAACTTTGGGCTTTGTTACAAATTCATTGGTATCAAATTTGTTGTTCAAGCTTATTCACCAAGCGTCACACAAGTGTCACACAAAATAGGCTTACTCTGACGCTAGAAAGTCAATGCCGCTCAAGTAAATTTTGTACCAGAAGCAAAATTTTCACTTTGCCTCAAGCACGCCACGCACCCCTTCGGGCAGGTTGCGCCAATCTTGGCGACCAATTTGCTCGAGCTTGGAGCGCAAGAGCAGCGCCAAATATGCTTTGGCAGTCAGCTCGAGGTAATAGTGCATTTCGGGAGCCTGATGCAGGCTTTGCAATGCGAGGGTCTGGAGTTGTTCCAACAAATACTCGAGCGCCAAATAACGCGCGCACTCGGTGATTTCATCGGGTGGGAAATGCGCCAAAAGATTTGGGTTGCGCACCAATTGAATTTTTTTATGTTGTACACCAGCATCACGCAATACAGCCCGACAATATTGGCAGGGTTCTGGCTTAGGAGTTAGGGTATTGCAGATTGGACAGGGAACAAAACCCTTTTTTTGGCGCTCTAGGCGCACTAAATACATGGCTTCGGCAGCAGCCTGCACACTGGCGCGAATGCCCTCTGGGCTTGGGGGCAGCGCTTGTGCTAGCCTATTCTTTTCGGCTCCCGACAAACGCGGCACCTGAAAGGGTTTTTGTGCCTTACTGACCTCGAGTGCTCCGACACTAAACTGCAAGCGCTTGGGAGTGGCTTCGCCCAAGGCTTGGCGCAATTTTTCAAGGTAGAGTGGACTATTACGGCTAAAAAAATCGGCTGCTGTATTGTCTTGTACGCGCACCAACATCACGGTTTCGCGGCTTTCGCGGTCTTTGCGAAGTTCTATGGCTTTGGTGGTACGCGCCAACTGATACCCCACAACTTCATCCCACGCTGCTAAAATCCGCATTTTTTCAAAACTGCGCTTCCAGCCTTTGCGTTCAACCACGCGCTCGAGCACCTGTCCAAGCGGTTTAAGCCCGCCAACACGGTTTTGACGCAATTTGGGCTTAAAAGTTGTCTTAGGAGGTGGCATACGCGTCCAATCTGCCATTTTCGATGCGCCATGTGCAATCTGCCATTGGTGGACTCTCCGTACCAGTAACGATTGCCTGGGGTGCTTTTTGCGCCAGCATCAATAAATACTCACGGCGGCTCGAGTCCAGTTCTGCGCTAAAATCGTCTATAAAAAGCACTGGGGCTTCTTTGAATTTCTCGCCCAGCAAAACGTATTCGGCTTGACGCAACGCAAGTGCAATGGTTCGCGCCTCACCACGCGAGGCAAAATCGGCAGCTTTATTGCCCATTAAACGCAACTCGAGGTCGTCGCGGTGTGGTCCGATGGCGGTGCTGCCTCTTGCCATTTCTTCGCGGCGTTTTTCGCGCAAATGAGCCGGCATGTCATCCAGCCGCGCTGTCTCGAGCAGACTTAACTCCAGGCTCTTGTTATTGCCTGCCAAATCTTGATGTGCAAGGTGTGCAAGTTCGGCAAGCCGCCCTGTAGCACGGCGACGCAAACGCATGATTTCGGTGCCATATTCGAGCATTTTTTCGTCCCAGACTTCGAGCATCCAATCCTCGAGTTTCTCGAGTTTGAGTAGCGCATTGCGTTGTTGCACCACACGTTCGTATTGTGCGAGTAGCTGCCCATAGCGCGGCGAAACCCGCGCCACGAGTCTGTCTATAAATTCGCGGCGCACACTTGGGCTGCCATGCACAAGGTCTGCGTCCTCTGGACGAATCAGCACCGCACTGGCATGACGCGCCAATTCGGCAATACGGACTTTTACACCATCCACCTTGGCAAGTTTTTTGCCGGGCGCAAGCCCTACCTCGAGCTTGGTGATTCCGTCTTCGCGTTCAACTTCTGCACCGACAAACGCCTGTCGTTCGCCGAGCAGCACTACCGTCTCGAGTTTAGAGACATCTATTAAGCCTGTTAACGCCAGAAATGCCGCCTCGAGAACATTGGATTTGCCCATTCCATTCCCCCCAACAACAGCGGTAATACCACGCCCAAACTCGAGTTTTTTTGGCTCGAGATTGCGAAAATTGAGGGTTTGCAGTGAACGCAAAAGCACGGTTGCTTAGTCTACCGTATGAAACGCTTGATATCGGCAATCAATTGGAGAATGTATTGCATCACCAAGTCAAAGTGCAAGGAAAAGCGCACCATAAATCCAATGCAAAATACAATTCAGCGCACCAATACCCCAACACCGCTCTCGAGCAGCAAAGCGCTGTGGGGCGGCATTCTGTTTAGCTTTTTGTTTACGGCTTTAATTTGGTTATTAGGTGACCGCCTCAACAGCATTCAGCTCGCCCCAGACACAGGTGTAGCTCACTACTACTGGAAACTTCCCGAACCAACATTCTGGACAAGGGCTTCGGTTTGGGTGCTGTATATTGCACACCAGATCGCCATTTGGTGGACAATTTGGTACGCACAAACGCAAGTTGGTCAATACAGCACAGGTTTACACAAAATCAATGTCATCGCACTCGGGGTCAATGCGCTTTTTATTGCATTACACCTTGTACAAACCCACCTTTTTTACGATGGTTTAGCTCAGGATGTTTCGATTTTCTCGAGCCAAGGGAGTGTGATTGTACTGCTGGTGATTGTGTTGATTATGGAAAACAAGCGACGCGGAATGTTTTTTGGCAAACCTGCACCTTTAAGCACGGAAGTAATCTATTTTCTTAGAAAATACCACGGCTATTTTTTTGCATGGGCAACAATTTACACCTTTTGGTATCACCCAATGGTTTCTACACCTGGGCATTTGATTGGTTTTATCTACACATTTTTACTAATGCTTCAAGGTAGCTTGTTTTTCACACGCGCCCACGTCAACAGGTGGTGGACACTGGCGCTCGAGTTCAGTGTTTTGTTACATGGCACTTTGGTAGCAGTTCAACAAGGCAATGGTATCTGGGCGATGTTCTTTTTTGGCTTTGCAGGAATTTTTGTGGTGACACAGATGTACGGCGTAAACATTCCACAATGGTCGCGCTACATGATTTTAGGGCTGTACTGTGCCTTGGTACTTTTGGTCTACTCGAGCCGAGGTTGGGATAAGTTAAACGAAATAGTGCGCATACCTGTTATAGATTATGTGCTGGTTTTTGCGCTGACAGGACTGGTTTGGTTGGGCTTGTGGGTTGCCAAAAAAATCAATCCGAAATTGGCATTTAAGGCTTAGGCGTTGGAATTTCAAACCTAAATGGCAAAACGGGCAAACGCAAATAGTCTTTGTCTATGGTCAGGATACTTTGGTTGCCATACGGCAAGCTCAGGGTCAGGGAAAACACATAGTTTTGCGCACTCTTGTCTGGGGCAAGACGAAACACAATGCTATAGCAGCACTGATCGAAAATAACCTGAAAAGCGGGCTGCAAATAAGTGGGATTCTGGCTCGAGTTAAGCGCATCGCTAAAGGCAAAAGTTTGGTTCACAGTAGCGACAAAAAATAAATTCGGTCGCTCGGAACCAACTACAGCAAGCGCCAATGCCACTCCAAAGTTTTCTGCGGTGAAAGTATCTGTAAATACACCCGTGGTATTCGACCATGTGCGTTTATAGTTGAAAGTACCAAAGACACTCAAACCCGCACGCACATCCCAGCCAAAACTCATTCTTAAGTTTTCCCAAAGCCAGAAGTTAGCATTTCGGTTTGGTAGCGCCAAACTCAGGCTTAAACCAAAATCAAATGCACCATTTTTTGGCAGCGCAAACTCGAGCGAAAACCTGGGCTCAAAGGCTTCGAACCTAACCAAATCCACAAAGCTCGAGAAGGTAAAGCCAAGCGTCACTATTCCAGAAAATGTGGTCTGCACAATCAAGGTGCTAGGCGGTTTATTGCTGCCTGTTGGTGCAAACGGGGCATCGTTAAAAGAATTGGTTAACGTTATACCAACACT
>JBKBVO010000203.1:0-4053 GCA_046289535.1 Deinococcales bacterium
AATCCCAATCATCATTAAACTGACCCCCAACATCACCGACATCTGCGACCCCGCCAAGGCGGCGGTGCGCGGCGGCGCGCCTGCGGTGAGTTTAATCAACACCATCAACAGCATCATTGGCGTAGACCTCGAGACCTTTGCCATCACCCCAAATATCGGCGGCAAGGGCGGGCATGGTGGCTACGCAGGACCTGCAGTCAAACCGATTGCGCTGAACATGCTCTCCTCTATTGCGAGTTTGCAAGAACTGCAAAAGGCAGGTACGAAAATTTCGGGCATGGGCGGAATTAGCACCTGGAAGGATGCCGCCGAGTTCTTGCTTTTGGGGGCGCATTCGCTGCAAGTGTGCACCGCCGTCATGCACTACGGCTACCGCTTAATTGAAGACCTGTGCGATGGTCTAAGCAATTGGCTCGACGACAAGGGTTACAACAGTGTCAATCAGATTATTGGCGCGAGCGTCTCGAGAATTTCACAATTCAACGATTTTGATTTGTCCTACCGTGTGGTTGCAGAAATCAATCAAGACAAGTGTATCCAGTGCAACCTGTGCTATGTCGCCTGCAACGACACCGCACACCAGTGCATCGACCTCTACTCGAGCGAAGGTTTGCAAGTCCAGCCCTACACTTATGACTTGCGCGACAACGGCAAACACAATGCGACACAAAACCGTGCCCAGCCCGTTGTACGCGAGGAAGACTGCGTGGGTTGCGCCCTTTGTTACAACGTTTGCCCTGTAGATAACTGCATTACGATGGTCGAGCGTCCAAGTGGGCGTGACAGTGTTACATGGCGCGAAATCAGCGAGAAAATGCCAGAGGTGGCCACCGATTGGGCAGCCATGAAACGCTACCGCGCGGAGAAAGGCATTGATATCCACTAGCGCTACAACCAACCCTTTTCGCGCGCGGTCTTGGCTGCCTCGACGCGGTTTGCTGCACCGAGTTTCGCCATCGCCTCCGACAAGTAGTTGCGCACCGTGCCTCGAGAAAGCCCAAGCTGTAAGGCAATCTCGAGGCTATTTTTGCCTTCTGCCGCAAGGCGTAAGGCTTGGCGTTCGCGCTCGGTGAGTGGGTCTGCTTCGCCCCACGCCTCGGCAGCCAGATTGGGGTCTATGGCACGCATACCCGCCACCACACGGCGCACAGCTTGAGCAAGTTCTGTAGCAGGGGCATCCTTGAGCAGGTAGCCAAATGCGCCTGCCTCGAGTGCACGACGCAAAAAACCTGCTCGAGCAAAAGTGGTCACAATAATCACCCGAGATTTACTTTTACTTTTATGTAATTCAGCGCATAACTCCAGTCCAGACATCAGGGGCATTTCGATGTCCGTTAGCACCACATCGGGTAAAAGTTGGTGCGCCTGCTCGAGCGCCTCGAGACCATTTTGCGCCTGTCCGATCACAGTGATATCGCCCTCGAGTTCGAGTAGCGCCGCGAGCGCGCCGCGCACCAGCGCTTGGTCTTCGGCGATGAGCACGCGAATCACGCGCCCACCACCGGTACAATGGCGGTCAACCCCTTAGCCTGCGCGTCGAACTCGAGCTGACCACCCAGCACACTCAGGCGCTCGCGGATGCCACGAATGCCATTGCCCTCCTCGATACGCCCCGAGCCGTCGTCTCGGACTGATAGTGCAACGCTTGTGTCACGCGGTGTGAGCGAAACCCAAAGGGTTTTGGCATTGGCGTGACGGATGGTATTGGTCACGGCTTCGCGCAACGCCAGCGCCAGCGCTTGTTCGCACTGCCAGCTCAGTTCAGTTGGCGACAGCGCAAGCTCGAGCACAATACCGGCAGCTTCGCAAGCCAAACGTGCATTGCCAAGCTCGGCTTCCAAACCCGCACTGCGATAGCCGCGCACCGCCGCCCGCACTTCTTGCAGAGCATCGCGGGCAATGCGCTCAACTTCTTGAATCTCGAGCGTGGCTTTTGCTGGGTTTTTATCCGACAAACGGCTGGCAAGTTCGGATTTTAAGACAATCACGCTCAGGGTATGCCCGAGTAAGTCGTGCAAGTCTCGAGCGATACGCTCGCGCTCGGCTATCTTAGCGAACATCGCCACATCGTCTTGAGCGCGTTGTAGCCGAATTTGCGCCTCGAGTTCGCGGTAGCTGATGTGGTTGCCAATCGCAGCCGCCAAGGTAAAAACGAACATCGTCAGCGCCAAAAATACATCGAACTGAGCAAAAAACACCAGCAAAAACAAAAGCAGCGCATTGACGGCAATCACGATAGTACTCAGCACATAACTGCGCTGCGTTCCGGCAAAAGCAGCAGCATAGATGGTCAAGCCCACCCCATTCCAACCAATCAGCGGGAACATCAGCAACAAAGTCGCATAGCTTCCCAAAACCGCCAGCGCGCTCGAGCGGCGCAACGGGAATTCATGTTCATGCAAGGGGCTTAAAAGATAGACCCACAAAAACAGCGCGATGAACAAAAACAGCAGCAAGCCGCCATAAAGGTATTCAATCAGCGAACGCGGTTTGGCAAAAAGTGCAAACACGGGATACACCAAAAAGGCGAGCCAAACCAAGGTAAAAAAGCGGCGCTGATCAAATCGGGTTGCCATGCCCTCAGTGTAGCAGTGCCCTCAGCACTTTACGCTCAGAAGTAAAAAGTTCGCCCCAAAACAAAAACATAGGCAAAGGTGACAAAAAGCGCAGCAACCACCCACTGCCATTGGCGGCGAATCTCGAGCGGCGCTCGGGCGGGTTTGATAAAAGTGTTGGACTGAAACCACTGCATCATCCATAGCAGCGGCGACAGCGCACCGAGCACCGCAAACAAACCAGCCGTAACAGGCAGGCTCAGCAAGCCCGGAGGACTCAAAAAAGATGCCGCTAAGATAACTCCAACAGCCGTAACATAGGCTAACAAGCAAAGGAGATTCGCGCGCCGAAACTGTTCTTCGGCACTACCACCCACCATCTTGCCAAATTCGCGCAACGCGAGCCAAATAAAAAACATGTACAGTGCAGAGCCAATAACCGTCAAAGCACTGCGCCACAACCAACTTGGCTCCCAACCGCTGACCACGGTTGCCATATCACCCACACCGGCAATGCCCGAAAACATCCAATTGCCGGCTCCGTACAGCAGATTCATCAGCATCGAGAGCCAGATAAAGTAACGCACTTCAGATGTTTGTTTTGCTGTGCGAGCCAACAAAAACCACAACAATACACCCATGATGAGATTAAACGTGGGGGCGCTGCCATCGAGCAGTTTCATTTGCAGGCTCGTCAGACCGTCACAAGAGACATACAAAGCAGAATACTCGCGCAAGTCACCACCAATTGCACGGCAGGTCAGCGCATGAACACCCTCGTGAGCGGCGACATTGAGGCTAATTGCAATAGCGGCAATCGCGGTAGCGGTCAAATAGTCAACAACGGGTCTGCGGCTCGCTAGGGTCTGATTCATGGATTTTGAGTGTACAGGCACCGGTTCAAGCCATAGCAGTGCCATGCGTCAGCACCAAGAGATGACAACTGTCACACCGATGCCGCCAAGTACTTCAACAGCTGGTTTTGTGACCTAAACAGGGCAATCTGCGGTCTGAAACGTTGCTCGCACAAATTCAAGCACCAGCGGCTCGAGGCGCAATTTTTGCTCTCGAAAAAGTGCCGCGGCTTCTCTCGAGTACCAAACCCTAGGCTGTAGCTCGAGCGGCAAATCCGGGTCTACGAACAAGAATTTGCGGTACTCGTGCAGCATTTGCACATACGCACAAAAAGCAGCTCTGGGCGAAATGAGCGCAGGCTGACTCGAGAAAGCGCGCAAGAACCCCTCAAAGCGCCCATTGATAGCCTCGACATCCCACACTTGCCCGACAACCTCGAGATCGGATTGCTGCCCAAAACGCTGTGCTACAAAAATATTGACGAATGTCTCGAGTTGGTGGGCACGCGCCAAGTCAAGCACCGCTTGACTGCGGTCGTTGGGGCTGAGCCAAACCCCGTTCTGCCACGCGCCAAAGCCGAGCATCAGCAATTCTTTGCGGAATTGATCTCGAGCTTCTTTGTGCATTTCGGGAATGCGGTAGG
>JBKBVO010000011.1:0-21306 GCA_046289535.1 Deinococcales bacterium
AGGCGCTCTAAGGCGGCGTAGCGCTCAAGGTCATTTTCCAATTTGGGCAGTTCGGCAGCGATATGTTCCAAGTGAGCGCGCACCGTGCGGCGGCGCAGTTCAGTAGGGTGTGCGGTAAATGTACTGCCAAGTTCGACACCTGCCAATAAATCGGCAACAGCTTGGGCACTGTAGCCCTGCTCGCGCAGTTGGCGGATGGCATCGTGCAGACTTTGCTTGCGCGGCTCGAGCAGGCTTTGACGGGTATCGCGCCAACGCACACGGCTGCGTTCTTCTGCAAGGTTGGTCAAATAAAAAAACTGGGTAAAGGCACGAATAAGCGCTTCGGCTTGGCGCAAATCTAAATCCTGTACCAGTGTTTGTAATTTTTCTGGGGCAGTGCTGTCGCCGCCTCGAGCTGCTTTGGTCAGGTCGCGCACCGCTTCTTCTAATTCAAAAAATTCCTGTCCTTCTTGCTCGATGAGCACTGCACCTAAAGCCCGCCCAAGCAGGTCTACATCTCGAGAGAGGGCATCTTTTGGTGCACCTGCTGCCGCGAAGAGCTCCGCCGAAGTCATGCTTGTACTTCTCCTTCAAAAATTCCCGTCGGATCGGTCTCGAGAAAACTGTAACGCACAGCTTTTTTGACCCTATTATTGCGCAGTTCAAAAGCCACTGCACAGAGTTTGGCTGCACCTTGGGCAACTTCGACCTTGGCGGGCAGTCCTGTACGGAGCTTGTAGCTGCTACTGGCTAAATCCATACCAATACTCGAGTGCAATACACCTGTCATGCCAACGTCGGACTGAAAAAGTGTACCCTTTGGCAAAAGGCGTGTATCGGCAGTAGCAACATGGGTATGGGTACCTATCAGTGCTGCAATTCTCCCATCAAAATGCGCAGCAAAACAGATTTTTTCGCTGGTGGCTTCGGCGTGAAAATCTACAAACACGGGGCAATCGCTTTGCTCGAGAACATGCTCGAGCGCGCTGTAGGGATTGTCGGACGGCTGCATAAACACCCGTCCAAGTAAATTGACCACTGTAATTTTTTCTTCTCCAACCCTAAAGGTTCCCCAACCGCGTCCTGCGGCTTCTGGATGAGCATTGAGTGGACGAATTAGGCGCGGATCATCGGTTAAGGTAAGCACTTCACGGTTGTCCCAAGCATGGTTGCCCAAAGTAATGCAGTCAACACCCGCCTTGGTCAAGATAGCAAAAGAGTCTTTGTTAATACCATGCCCGCCCGCCACATTCTCGCCGTTGGCAATGATAAAATCGTAGTTCGCTTTGATGCTGGGCAAATGATTTGCTATCAGATTGCGCCCAGGTTTGCCAAAGATATCGCCTATAAAAAGCACTCGCACCACAAGAAACTAACAAATACCGCGCCACTTAGGTGCGAACAAGCGTTTGCTTATTGCAACTTTATTGCATCCCACAATAAGCGTTTTTTGCATTTTGCAAGCAATGACCTGCTTGATTTTGATTCGCGAACAGAGGCTCGAGTTGTTGAACCTGAAGCGATAGAGCCATGCACCATGAGGTCTTGAACTTTATGCTCAAAAAAACCTTAGTTTATTCAGGCTCCACTTCACTCTTGAGGCGAATTGGGCTTTGCTTACTTGGGTCTCTGCCTGTTTTGTCCTGAAAAAAACCCCTGATTGCTGCCCAATCGGTCTCGAGGTCGCCTGTGGGCATATAGTAAGCCCCAATGCCAACTTCTTTGCGTTTCCAGTCCATGTATGCCAGTGCAAGCGGCACTTTTGCCTCGAGCGCAATGTAATAAAAACCTGTTTTCCAGTATTCAGCGCGACTGCGTGTGCCCTCGGCAGCGATAATTAAAAACAATTCTTCTCTTGTCGCGAAAAGTTCGGCAACTTTTTGCACAAAGTTTTTGGATTTATCACGGTCTACAGGGATTCCACCCAGAGAGGTCATGATTGGCTTCATAATGCCCTGAAAAAGTTGGGCTTTGCCCACCCAACTCCCGCGCAAGCCCGTCGCCCAGATCCAGCCTAGTGCAGGCAGAAAATCCCAATTGCTGGTATGCGGATAGCCGACCAAGACATATTTTTTGCCCTGTGGCGGCTCGAGAATCACTTTCCAACCAAACAGACCCATCAGCCAGGAAAAAAATTGCTCTTTAGGACTTCTTGGCTGATAGATATGTGACATATGCGCAGTCTAGCATGCCCGCTTACCAAGTTGGCATGTTCACAGCGTAAATACTTTCTCGAGAAATGCGGCGGATAAACAACAATGGCAACAGAATTTAGTTGTTCATTCTAAGTCAGCCTGAACCTTTGTGTTGCTTTTTGCGTAATTCTTGTACAATGCTGCTTAACCCGAGTCTAAACCCGAACCTAGCCAACCGGCTTAGCCAGTTGGCGGGTACAATATCGCACATGAGTCGTTCCCAGCCCACCACCGAAGCTCGAGTTTCGGATGCCGATTTGGTTGCGCGTTTTGTTTGGCGCGATGAAAATGCGCTATCTGAACTCTATGACCGGTATTCGGGGGCGCTTTTTGGTTTGGCGTTGCGTGTTTCCGGCTCACGCGAACGCGCCGAAGAAATTGTGCAAGACACTTTTTTAAAACTCTGGAACAACCCAACAATCTTTGACCCTAAACGCGCTGCGCTTTCGACTTTTTTACTGACTTTGGTGCGTAATGCCTCTATAGATACACTGCGCCATGAACGCTTTACTTCGCCGCTCGAGGATGAAGAGGGTCAGCCTCTGCCAATTGCCGCGGACTTGATTTCGCCACTCGAGCAAGCCGAACTCGCTGCCGACGCTAGACAAGTGCATCTGGCAATGCAGAGTCTTTCCGAGGCGCACCGCCAAACTGTCGAATTCGCCTATTTTCGAGGGGCAAGTCGCGAAGAAATTGCAACAAAAATGAATGTGCCCGTGGGCACAGTCAAAAGCCGTCTCAAGTATGCACTCGAGAAACTCAAGAGTGTTTTAGGTGAACCATGAACCCACAAGAACTTTTACCCGATGTAATTTTGGGAATCGCTACCCCAGAGGAAGCAGGTGTTGTTCAAGCTGCACTCGAGCAAGACCCAGCGTTGCGTGCCGAATATGCCGCATTTGAGCGTTCCTTGGCTGCTTTGGGTGCTTTGAGTATTTCTTTGCCACCACCAAAGTTAAAAAGCCGTGTACTCGAGGCAGCCAGAGCTTCTGCCCTAAAATCAGCACAACCAAAACATACTGCACCGCAAGCCAAGCACATCGTGCCACGCCGTTCTTGGCGCGGTCTGCCGTGGTTGCTCGGAGCAGCAGCGACCGCGCTTACAGCCGTAACAGTGCTGTTTTTTGGAGTCTTTCAAGTACCTGTGGTCAATGCCACCACTGTGGCTACGCTGCCCGATGGCGGCGTGGTTTACGGCAATTCTGGTTCGATGTCGCGCACTACACCAATTGTTTTGGTGCGCGCTAGTGGAGAAAAAATCCCTGTAAAATTCAGCGCCGATAAAGAGTGCGAGTTCCGTGCTGCAACCTCGAGTGATGGTTTGGTTTATCTGCTGGATAGCGCTAACAACACTGTTTTTATCGTTGAGGCAAAAACAGGGCAGTTGGTTGATCGTTGGGTTGTTCCCCCTAACGCTACAGCGATGGACGTGGTGGGCGATACTGTTGTGGTGCGCTCGAGCAGTGTTGCAATTATTTTCAGGCGCAACCAAAGCAAAGAAAAATCCATGGTCGAGGCAAGACTCGAGCGCCAAGGCACACAAAGCCCTGAAGCTGCAGTGCTAGACGGGGATTTGCTCTATGCTACGGATCAAAAAAATGGTCTGATACAAGTGTTGAGTGCGCTCGATGGTACAAAAATGAGTCAATTTGAAGCGCCGGACAAACCCGTTTCCTTAGCCGTGCGCGATGGTTTATGGGTTCTGGACGCCGCAGGTGTACTCTATAAACTCGAGTTACCAACAGGCAAGGTTATATTGCAAGTTGCGCTTCAGGGCACGCCACAGCGTTTGCGCCTGACAGACCAATACGCTTTTATCGCTGATGCAGAGGGCTATATTTCGGTTATAGACCTCGAGACCAAGCAGGTCAGTGCCCGTAAGCGTTTTCAAAATCCCGCCATGGCGCTTTCGGCAATGCCCGATGGTCATGTTGCACTGGCGCTCAAAAAACGCGGCGTTGTTGTTGTGGACAACAAACTCGAGATTCAAAAAACCATTTACTAGCTTTTGTAGCTAAAGCAGAATTTTTTGACGATTTTTTGACGCAGCATTTGCTACCATGCACCTATCTAAAGGGTTGGGTAGATAATTTCAGGAGGGGTTTATGAAGCGTACAAATTACATGAAGCGAGCCACAATCCGTTTTCTTGCAGGAACTCCGTTCCGCACTCCCGTCGAAGCTGTAGAGGCAGGTGTGCGCTCCTTGGGTGAATGGGCAGATATGCTCGCCGAGGAACGTGAACTCGAGACCGCGCAAAACATCCAGGATCGTCGTCGCCTGCGCGAGATGGCGCGAGCCTAAACCGATAAATGCCATGGGCTGCCTACGTTAGGTCAGGTAGCGCACACGCTTTTTTGAAAAACTCGGCTATACTATAAAAACATTGAACACCCCTCATCCCCTCGAGACCACGCATTTGGCGTTCTCGGGGGGTTTGTCGTTGTAAGGAGGCATGTATCGAAAAAGTTCATGGAAACACCAGTGGTTTAAAACCCAGCACACTCAAACTACTCTCGAATCTCTACCGCCGCAAAGTGCCACCAAATTGTGTGGTCACGCCCGAATTGGCGCGCAGTCTGACCGAAATTGCGCTCGAGGTTCACCGCGAAGTTTCGCTGCTTTTGGATCGTCGTGGGCGGGTCATCAGTGTTTCGGTGGGCGATGCGAGTAAAACCGAATTTCCAAACCTCGAGCGTGGGCGCGAAGCCGAAAGCCGCTTGCGCGGCATGTGGTTGGTGCATGCTCACCCCAAACCCGCACCGCTTTCCAAGTCGGATTTATCCACACTGTTCCTAAACCGCTTGGATGCGATTGTCGCCATAGACGTACGCCCAGATGGGTTGCCTGGCATGGCACACCTCGCACACCTCACTCCACCCAACGCCAAACTCGAGGAAGAAGACTGGCGTATTTACGCACCGCAGAGTGTACAAGCGCTCGAGAACTGGGATATCGCCGCTAACACCCGTGCGCTCGAGGAGGAGTTTGTTCGCACTCAAAAAGTCAAAGAAACAAAACGCTCGAGCAGCGAACGTGCCATTTTGGTGCAACTTGACCGTGGAACAGGCAAAGAAGCCGAATCCGCACTTGCCGAGCTTGCAGAACTTGCACGTACTGCAGGTGCAGTGGTGGTGCATTCTGAACTGACCTACCGCCGCTTTGCCAAAGCCGATACCTTGATTGGACGGGGCAAACTCGAGGAGTTGACCAGCAGAGCGTATCACTTAGATGCTGACGTACTTATTTTTGGCGAAGAACTCTCGCCTGCTCAAGCACGCGAAATCGAAACGGCTACCAATTTGAAGATTATTGACCGCACTCAGCTTATTTTGGATATTTTTGCCCAGCATGCAGCTGGTCCGGAATCCAAGTTGCAAGTCGAGTTGGCGCAACTGGCGTATATGAAACCGCGTTTGTTGGGACAGGGAACCAAACTCTCTAAAATTGGTGGTGGTGCAGCAGGCTCGGGCGGTGCGATAGGTACTCGCGGACCTGGCGAAACCAAACTCGAGTTAGACCGCAGGCGTATTAACGACCGCATCAGTTTCCTCGAGCAAGCGCTGCGCGAAATGAGTGTTCGCCAGCAAGAACGGCGCAAAAATCGTTTGCGCACAGGCATCCCGAATGTGGCGATTATAGGCTACACCAATGCGGGCAAGTCTACACTGCTCAATACGCTCACACACTCAAGTGTATTGTCGGAAAATAAGCTCTTTGCCACGCTTGCTCCAACCTCGAGACGCGGCTACTTACCAGAATACGGCGAGGTGGTTTTTACCGATACTGTAGGCTTTATCCGCGAGTTACCCAAAGACCTCAAACGCGCTTTTCGCAGCACGCTCGAGGAGCTTTTAGATGTGGATGTGCTGCTGCATGTTTTAGATGCCAGTGCCGAAGATGCGCTGGCACGCTTTGAGGCAGTGGAAAACATTTTGAGTGAACTCGAGCTAGACAACGTGCGGCGCTTGTTGGTCTTAAATAAAACCGATTCTGCCGACCCCTTTGATGTGGATTTGCTCGAGGAGCGCTTGGGCGGGATTCGGGTTTCAGCACAGGCAAAAAAAGGCATTTCAGAGCTAAAGCATGCCGTTTTAAGTGCGATTTTGGAGCATCGAGCCGAGCAACAGGAGATGTTCAAGGCGGCTCAGGCAGCAAGGCTCGAGTATGTCTAATCACCAATTGTGATGCACATGCTGGCGAATCAAGTCGTTGTAAATTGCTTGTACCGCCTGCATCGTGCTTGGCTCGAGCGGCGGTAAATCGGCAGCACTAAAATTTTCGATAACTTGAGCAGGGGTTTTTGCACCCGGGATGCTGCATGTTACAGCTTCGAACATTCCAATCCAGCGCAATGCAAATTGCGCCAAACTGGTGTTGGGCGGCAGCAAGGGACGCAAGCGCTCCACGGCTTCTAAGCCAACGCTATACGGCACACCCGAAAATGTCTCGCCTTTGTCAAAGACTTCTCCGTTACGGTTAAATTGGCGGTGGTCATCTGGGGCAAAACTCGAGTTGGCTTGCATTTTGCCCGTTAGTAAGCCGCTGGCAAGCGGTACGCGAGCAAGGATTCCCACGCGCTGCTCGAGTGCTTTTTGAAAAAACACATCCGTGGGTTTGAGGCGAAACAGGTTAAAAATGATTTGCACGCTCTGCACACCTTCGTACTGAATCCCCAAGAGTGCCTCTTCAACTGTTTCGACGCTGATACCATACTGGCGAATCATGCCATCACGCTTCATTTGCTCGAGAATGCCAAACACCACATCTGAGCGGTAGAGGTCTGTGGGCGGGCAGTGCAGTTGTAGCAGGTCTATGCAGTCGGTTTTGAGGTTCTGCAAGCTGCGCCCAACCCAAGCGTACAGGTTTTCTTTGTTGTAGCCCTCTACGATTTGCTTGGGCAACCTGCGCCCCGCTTTGGTGGCAACAAAAAACGGCTCGGAGCGTTCGGCGCGAAGCTGGGCGATCAGGCGCTCCGAGCGTCCATCGCCGTAGACATCGGCAGTGTCAAAAAAATTTACGCCCATATCCAGCGCCTTGTGCAACGCTGCCATGCTCTCGCTGTCGCGCACCTGTCCCCAAGTGCCACCGATTGCCCATGCCCCGAAGGAAATACTCGAGATATTAAAGCCTGTGCGTCCAAGTTGTTTATAGTTCACGCTTTGCAGTTTAGTCGAGCATTGGGGCAGATGTCCACAAGCACGTTGTACACTGCCAAAGATGAAGATCATCCAGCTGACTCGAGGTGTTCCCGCCGATGAATCCTACCCACTGCTCGAGGTGCGCGAATGCGCCGCAAGCGTGATGTCCGACCCTAAACTGGCGCTCGAAGCGATGCGCTACGGTACAGGTTACGGCTTTCTGCCCCTGCGCGAACTTCTGGCAGCACAGCATAACCTCAGCCCCGAGCAAGTGCTGGTGGGCAATGGTTCTCTCAGTTTTGTAGATTTACTCGGGCTTATTCTCGAGCCAAACAGCACGGTTATTGTCGAAGCCCCGACCTATGACCGCACAATTACACTCTTGAAGCGTCACGGCGTGAATATGGTCTCGGTACCACTCGAGTCAGATGGTGTCAATATGGCAGCATTCGAGGCAGCGGTTAAAACCCACAAACCTACACTTGCATACCTGATTGCCGATTTTCAAAATCCAAGCGGCGCGACCATGAGCCTAGAAAAACGCCAAGCTGTACTGGCGTTAGCCGAACAGCATCACTTTTTTGTGCTCGAGGATGCACCTTACCGTCCTTTACGTTACCGTGGCACGAATCTGCCAAGTTTATTTGACTTAAACCCAACCAAAGTACTGCAGATGAGTTCTTACACCAAACAAATCTCGCCAGGTATCCGTGTGGGGACCTTAATGGGTGATCGAACTTGGCTAGCTAAACTTGCCAAAGCCGCCAACGACACTTATATTTCGGGGGCTTTCCTGGGGCAGGCTACAGCCTTTGAATTCTTAAAGCGCGGCTTACTCGAACCACAACTCGAGCGCCTGCGTGCGCTCTATGCCCCACGTTTAGAGCGTATGGCAGCAGCATTGCGTCAAAATGGTTTGCATGATTTTCTCGAGCCAGACGGAGGCTTCTTTTTGTCGGTCAACTTGCCTGTACCGATTGCCACACTGCTCGAGCTTTCACCTGCAGCTGGCTTGGCATTGACCGATGGGCGCGGTTTTTTTGTAGACCCCAAAGATGGCAACACTTTTTTGCGCTTGCCGTTTTGTGCGCTTTCGTTTGAGGAGATAGACGAAGGGATAAAGCGCTTGGCGGGGTTGGTTCAGGGTTAGATATTTTCTTGAGGCGGTAAAAAAGTGTGATGCATTGCACCCCGCAGAGTATGCGGTTCCTGGAACGCGCTTTCCTTTTTGTAAGCCAAAAGATTACAATGCGAGTCATGGAACGCCCGTTGATGGTTTTTTCTGGTCAATCAAACCCCGCCCTTGCTCAAGAAATTTGCGAACACATTGGTATTCCACTTGGGCGTTCGATGACTCGGCGCTTTTCCAACGACAACATCGAAGTGCAGTTTATGGAGTCTTTGCGCGAGGCCGATGTTTTTATCGTCCAATCCCTTTGTGGCAATGGCGAATACAACGTCTCTGATTCAATAGTTGAACTTCTTCTGATGATCTCTGCAGCCAAAAGTGCCAGTGCACACCGCGTTACTGCCGTGATTCCGTATTTTTCTTATGCCCGCAGCGATAAAAAAGACCACCCGCGCATCCCTATTGCGGCTCGAGTGATGGCAGATATGATTCAAGTTGCAGGTGCAGATCGTGCGCTCTTAATGACCTTGCACAGCCCGCAAGTGCACGGCTTTTTTAGCATTCCCGTAGACCACCTTTCTGCTGAAGTAGTGATTGGTAACCATTTTATGACCACTATCCCCAACTTAGAAGATGCTGTGGTGCTCGCGCCAGACGCAGGCGACATTAAACGCGCCTCGAGCCTTGCCGAGCGTTTGGGATGCGGTATTGCTTTTATCGATAAACGCCGCGTTTCCGATACCAGAGTCGAAGCCAGAGGCTTGATTGGTGAGGTTGCTGGTAAAGTTGTTTTAATCGTAGACGACGAAATCAGCACCGCAGGCAGCATTGTAGAGGCGGTGAGTGTCATTCGCGAAGCAGGCGCAAAAGAAGTCCATGTTGCGGTTTCGCACGGGGTTTATGTTGGACCGGCAGTGCAGCGCATTCGTAGTCTGGAGATTGTGGAGTGTGTTTCCACAAACACCTGTTTTGTGAGCCCGGAAAAACTAGCCATGACCGATAAGCTCAAAGTTCTATCGGTGGGTAGTGTTTTTGCCGAAGCAATACAGCGCATTCACACTGGCGAGAGCGTCAGTACAATGTTTACCTAAAAACTAAACCCCAAGGATATACGGTTCGTCTTGAATTGGAGTTGTGACTCGCGCTCCATGCTCGAGCAACAGTACGTTAACCTCGGTTCGTAAGCCCAAGTGTGAAAAATACAGCCCTGGCTCCACAGTCACGGCTGTACGTGGCACAAGCAGGCGTGTGTCGTGTGTCTCGAGATTATCTAAATTCGCTCCATCGCCGTGCGCCGTATTGCGCCCCAAGCTATGCCCAAGACGGTGTGTAAAGGCTGCCCCATGCCCTGCTGCCTCGATGATGTCCCTTGCTACCTTATCTACCATCCAACCCTGTAAACCCACAGGGGGGGTTTGGAGTAACTCGAGTGCAGCATCTCGAGATACCTTCAGGGTTTGCCACAAGTTTTGGTATTCCTTTGTTGGTTGTCCTGCAAAACCAATAAAGGTGACATCTGCCATTGGGCGGTCTGGAATTCCTGCCCAAAGGTCTATTAACACACATTGCCCAAGCTCGAGTATGCGGTTACTTTCAGGCGTAATCTCGTAGTGTGGGTCGCCGGCATGACCGCCGAAACTGACATTGGGGGCATGGTCGGCAACCAAACCATCTTCGGCAAAACACGCCAAAATTAAATTTTGCACCTCGAGTTCGCTGATTGGAGTCTCGGCTTTTAATCTCGAATCAATCAGTGCAAAAGCTGCATCTTTAGCGCGTATCACGCCGTGCACAGCTTGGTCATGTGCAGCTTCGTCTGCTGCATCCCAAACCAGCCAGTCTTGCAGTACATCGGCACTCGAGACAACTTCTACGCCTGTTTCGCGCACCCGCTCGAGCGTGCCAGCATCTACGCGGCTGACATACGGCACAGCACCGCACGGGCTGTACTCCATTGCAATACGTTTTGCGCCGTTCAACACGCCTTTTAAGGCTGCGTCCAGTTCTTGGTGGCTCGAGTAAGCAATACGTATGACATTTTCGGGGAGCAGTGTACGCCATGTGCCAGCTTCGATGCGGTGATGGATTAGGGTGGGTTGTCCGCTTGCCGGGACATACAAAAACCAGCGCCTCGAGAGGAATTTCTTGGTACCGATGCCAATCAGTTGCAATGCAAGTGGATTAATACCGCGAAAATCATACAAGAGCCAACCATCAAGGTACGCGTTTAGGACGGCGGTCTGAATTTTGGTGAGGGTCATGCCCTATACTAATTCATTTTCGGCGCGGTGCGAGGGCGCTGGCAATACTGCACCCGACAAAGCCTTTTAAGTCTTCTGCCATCGCCTTGTGGCTGGCTGCATGCACACACATCATGCGTTCGGCTTGGTAATACTTGGTCTCGAGATGAGAGCGCAAGTGTGCAGGAATGACCAAATGGTCAAACACATCATCCGAAGCCCAATATGGTGTAGCGGGGTCATCATAGCCGTTCATCACCAAGACACGCAGTTGCGGATTCACCGCGTAGCACAAGCGTACCAGTTTTGACGGTGTACTCGGGCTTTTTGCGCAAAGAAAGCAAGTGCTGGGTGGTGACGATTTTCTCCTCGAGCAGAGGTGGTTTTTGGTCTTCTGACATGGGTTAGTTTAGCATGAGGCGTTTCGAGGCTCGAATTTATCAACCAATTTTGTACTGGTTCTTATACGCATAGCGCACCGTTTAAGTGAATCATGATTCACTTAAACGATTTATTCCAAAAACTTATCAAATCCGCTCCACACGAATCAAATTAGTACTGCCATGCTGCCCGAAAGGCACACCTGCCACAATCACAATTTTATCGCCCACACCTGCTAAGCCACTTTGTTTGGCGGCTTCTCGAGCAAGTTCGACCATGTGTTCGGTATTTAAAATTTCATTGGCAATTCGTGCTGTGGTGTTGCTCGAGAGCACAAGCTGATTGCGTGTGCGATCGTTGGTGGTCAGTGCTAAAATTGGCACGATAGGTCGGTTGCGTGCCACACGCCATAAGCTACTACCTGTGGCGGTAAAACAAATCAGTGGCGCATTAATCGTATCTGCAAGTTCACAAGCCGCCAAAGCAATCGCATCTTGGGTGGTTGGCAGTGGCTCGGCATTACCTCTGATGTTGCGGATATACGCATCCGAGGCTTCGGTGTTGCGCGCGATTTTATCCATCATGCTTACCGCTTCTACAGGGTACTTACCACTGGCGCTTTCGGCAGAGAGCATTACTGCGTCGGTACCATCCAAAATTGCATTTGCCACGTCCGAAGCTTCTGCTCTGGTCGGGCGCGGATTATCAATCATGCTTTCTAACATTTGGGTGGCGGTAATGACTGGCTTACCCGCATCGCGGCATTTTTGGATGATCATTTTTTGAATAATCGGCACGCGTTCTGGCTCGAGTTCCACACCCAGATCGCCACGTGCCACCATAATCCCGTCTACTTCCGCCAAAATTTCATCGAACTTGTCTACGGCGCTCGGCTTTTCGATTTTTGCCATCAGCTTGGCTCTCGAGCCGGCACGACGCAGGTGTTCTTTGGCAATCAACACATCTTCGCGGCTGCGAACAAAGCTCATTGCCACCCAATCCACTCCGAGTTGGACACCAGTTTTGATGTCCTCGATGTCTTTATCGGTCACTGCCGAAGTCGAGAGGTTGGCTTTTGGCACATTGATGCCTTTTTTGTCTCTCAGCACCCCGCCGTAAATCACCGTGGTGTGAATATCGTTACCCTGAACAGAATCCACCCGTAGGCGCAAATTGCCATCATCTAGGAGCAAATCTAAGCCCGCGTATACATCTTGAGGCAATTCTTTGTAGGTTGTGGAAACTCTGGTCTCATCGCCCATAATGTCATCTGAGGTGATGATGAATTTCTGACCAGCCTCGAGCATAATTTTTTCGTTTAGAAAGCGCTCGGTACGAATTTTGGGTCCCTGTAAATCCTGTAAAATAGCGACGGTAACGCCTTTTTCTTCGGCAATGCGGCGGATGTTCTCCACTCGAGCCACCATTTCGGCAGGGTCTTTGAGGTGCGAAAAATTGAGACGCGCGACATTGAGTCCTGCATCTATCAGTTTGGCAATCATTTCGGGGCTGCTCGAGGCAGGTCCGATTGTGCCGACAATTTTGGTACGGCGTGGTTTCATAACAACTCCTCGTGCGGCTATGCACGTCTCGAGTCATGAGCCATGAGGCATGATATACCTCATGGCTCATAGCTGTTTACCTTCTAAACATTTTTTTGCCACGATACACTGCACTCGAGCCGAGTTGCTCTTCGATTCGCAGCAGTTGGTTGTATTTGGCAATTCGGTCAGAGCGGCTAGCAGAACCAGTTTTAATTTGTCCAGCATTGGTAGCAACGCTTAAATCGGCAATAAAAGCATCCTCGGATTCGCCCGAACGGTGGCTGGTGACGCTGGTGTAGCGGTTACGGTGTGCAAGGTCAATGGCTTCTAGGGTTTCGGTCAAAGAACCAATTTGATTCACCTTGACCAAAATACTGTTAGCAACGCCACGGTCAATACCCATTTGCAAGCGCTTGGTGTTGGTCACGAACAAATCATCACCCACCAGTTGGCAACGATTTCCAACTTGGTCGGTAATGGCTTTCCATGCGTCCCAATCGTCTTCGGCAAGACCATCCTCGAGCGAAACAATCGGATAGTTGTTAATCCAATCTACCCAGTAGGCAACCATTTCTTCGCTGCTCAAAACCTTGCCATCGCCCTCGAGATGGTATTTGCCATCCTTATAGACTTCGCTTGCGGCGGGGTCAAGCGCAATGAACATCTGCTCGCCTGGGGTATAGCCCGCTTTTTCAATTGCCAAAAGCAACAAATCAAGCGCTTCGCGGTTGCCCTTGAGGTCAGGAGCAAAACCGCCTTCGTCGCCAACATTGGTGTTGTAACCCTTGCTCGAGAGCACTTTTTTCAGAGCGTGGAAGGTCTCCACACCCGCACGCAAGGCTTCACGGAAGGTGTCAAAGCCCGCGGGCACAATCATGAACTCTTGGAAATCAACAGCGTTATCGGCGTGTTTACCACCGTTAATCACGTTCATCAGTGGCACAGGTAAAACCCGAGCATTAGGTCCGCCAAGATACTTATAAAGCGGTTGCCCCAAGGCGTTAGCGGCGGCTCGAGCGGTCGCGAGCGAAACTGCCAAAATGGCGTTGCCGCCTAAATTGGATTTATTCTCACTGCCATCAAGTGCGAGCATCACGTTATCTACACTCACTTGGTCGGTGGCATCCAAACCAACGATTTCGTCGGCGATTTTGCCTTTAATATTTTCAACGGCTTGCAACACACCCTTGCCAACGTAACGATTACCGCCGTCGCGCAACTCGAGGGCTTCGTGTGTACCAGTGCTTGCGCCCGATGGCACAATGGCGCGGGCACTCGAGCCATCCTCGAGCACCACTTCGGCTTCTACGGTAGGGTTGCCTCTGGAATCCAGAACTTCACGGGCAAGGACATCAATAATCGTGGTCATACAGCCTCCATAGGCTCGAGGTCGAGTGGGACTCAAGCCAAACGTTTGGTAGTTTAACCCTTTTTTGGGCAATCACAAGCAAACGACTGTTTGGAGCGTGACAGGCAGGAATGATAAGCTAAAGCCCTATGCCTAGAAATACATTTGCGTCTGCTCATGCCCCTGCTGCTATCGGTCCATACTCACAAGGGGTAAAAAGTAAAACGGGTTTGGTTTTTTTATCGGGTCAGACCCCAATAGACCCAGCCACAGGCGAACTTGTACCCGGTGGAATTAGCGAACAAACCGAGCAAGTGTTTAGGAACATTGCCGCAGTGCTCGAGGCGGCAGGCAAGAGTTTTGACGATGTGGTGAAGTCCACGGTATACCTGTCTGATATGGCAAATTTTGCTGCGATGAATGCGGTTTATAGCACCAAGTTTGCTGCGCCATACCCTGCACGCACCACCATTGCAGTGCGTGAATTGCCCAAGTCTTGTTTAGTTGAAATAGAGGTTATTGCGGACTAGTCAAAGTAATTTCTCGAGAAAATACGGCATCATCTGTCGCCACCAGACCCAGTCGTGCGCAACATCTTGGCCCCAATAATCAAACCATGCAGGCACGCCTTTGGACTCGAGGATGCCCTGTAACGCTCTTGTGTCGGCAATCGCTTCGGCTTCCCAGTTACCCTGACCTACAGCAAAAATAATTTGTGAACGGCGGTAGTGTTCCAGGTGCCAAGAGTCTACAAGACCTGGTAAGTACTGCAAGGGGCTATTGTAAAACGTGTTATCGTCGCCGTAATCGCCGACAAAACTCTGCATACTGTACAAACCCGAGAGTGCAATCACCCCATTGAATACATCAGGGCGCTTAAAAAAGAAATTCGCGGCGTGCAGTGCCCCCATGCTGCATCCTGTTGTCCACATTGTTGCAGTACTGGTGTTATTCTGTACCCAAGGTACAATTTCGTTCATGATGTACTTTTCGTAATCTCCATGCCGCCGTGCACGGTCGGCAGGATGGATGTTTTTATTTGTCCAGCTTTGCCAATCTACCCCATCTACACAAATGAACTTGACCTTGCCTGCCTCAATAAATTTTGAGCAGGCTTCAATCATCTTAAAGCCTTCATAGTCGTGGTAGCGTCCATCCTGTGCAGGAAAAACCAATATTGGCTGCCCATAATGCCCATATAACTTAAAGTGCATTTCGTGTCCGAGATGCCCAGAAAACCAATGATGATGTTCAATATGCATAGATAGCTCCTGGCTGCTAGCTTGAATGTAGTATCTAATTGCTGGCAGCTAACTGGCTTTTTGAATCACTGCTTCCGCCGCTGCAATCACTGGCTCGAGTTCTGGGTGACGCAAAATATAGCCATAATTGCCAATCGCTCGAGAAAAGATACTCATAATTCGTTCGGAATGGCAAACCATACCGCCAAACTGCTCGAGCACTTGTTGGTGACTCAGTGCGTAGCTCAGGTGGTCTTTGCGCCCGATATAAACCGTGTGGTAGGGGCGGTCGGCTTTGGCGCTAAATTTGCCTTTGACCAGCACATTTGCCCACTCTTGGTAAACGTCCATATCATTGGCATAATTAAACATATCCACTGTCAAACCACCAGGTGGGCGGATATTGGCTTCGAGCGCCATGATTTTGCCATCTATATCAAAAAACTCGAGGTGAAAAAAGCGCTCGCGCACGTCAAAGGCTTTTAAGGATGCCATACCTGCCTGCATCAGCGCGTCGGGAATAACGCGCTCGGAATAATAGAATATATCGCCATCCTCATTGACCGTTTCCATTACCCCTCTGGAGTAACGGTGGCTCGCCACAAATAAAACCTTGCCGTCTTTATCGGTTAAGCCATCAAACGTCACGATATCGCCTTTAATGAATTCTTCTAAAATGTACTCCACGGGTAGTTTGTCGCGCAAATAAAAATCGAGTTCAAAATCGTCAGTTATTTTATAAGTTTTGGCAGCACCCACACCAATATCGGGCTTGGCTACGATAGGGTAGCCAACTTCTTTGACAAAGGCTTTAGTTTCTTCGGGGGTAACACAAACCCGTCCCGTTGCCACTGCCACGCCCGCTTCGCGGAAGCGCTGCTTCATATACGATTTGCGTTTGATATTCTCGATCCAATCTTGCCGGATGCCAAAAATATTAAAATCGGTCCGCAATGCCGCCTCGGTCTCGAGCCAATGTTCGTTAAGGCTGTCTAGGCGGTCTATTTTGCCCCACTTAAAAGTCAGGTGTGCCACACCACGCAGTAAGGCATCGTAGTTTTCCATGTCCGAGACGCGGTAATACTCGTGGAATTTGGAGCGCAATTCCGAATGCAGGTTATCAAATGGCTCGTCTCCTAAGCCTAAGACTGTTGCTCCTGCATCGCGCAAACCGCGTACAAAATGGCGAAAATTGGGCGGAAAATGCGGCGACAAAAAAATTACATTCATAGCGTCCTCCAAAATTGCTTCTCGAGACCCGAATCACCAATGTGTAACTAGAGCCGTATTCTAACCGATTCTTTGCCCGAGATAACAGTAAATTTACTGACTCGAGATAGCAGCAAAAACCCCCTCGAGACTCGAGGGGGTTAGGTCTGGCAAAAAGGACTTAATACAGTTTGACCAAGCGCTTTGTTTGCCAAGCCAAAAACATTGTCTCGAACGGTGCAAGGCTACTTTGTAAAACTGCAGAGGACAGCAGTGTGACACTACAGCTTTTATTCAGACTAGTCAGGTTTGCATCCTGATTCGGGGCAAAGCCTGCTGCTCCACCTGAGACAGTTGCACCGTTTGGGCGTATCGAAGCGGGGAAATCACAAACATAAACGGCACTTCTCGAGTCAAAGACCTGGAAACGGAAGGTACCACTTTGCAATCTATAGGCAAAAACCGGTTTGCTATCGCCGTTTTGTACCCCTGTGCCGGTTGGGTCGCCATCGGAATCGAGTTTGGTGAATTGCAAAGCCCAAGGCGCAAGCCCATCTATAGTTAAACTCCACTTTTGTCCAGGTTTGGGTGGGAAACTTGGGGTTAGGTCGATAGGTAGGGTTGGGGGCTGGACACCAGTACTGCTGTCAAGAGCAGCTGTACAAGATGTATTCAGGCTTGAGAAAACATTGCCACCACCATTAGGATTACGTACAGAACGTGCGGAGCGCCCACCAACAAAAGCATTCCCACTGACTTGCAATGTGTCAAAGTCGCAAAAAAACGAACCGTTTTTATCGGCTGCAACCATCTGGAAGCGAGCTATTCCGCTTTGTAGTCTGAAGGCAAAGGCTTCGGTTCGCACGCCATTTTGCACAGCAAAGCCCGCTGGGTCGCCATCGGAGTCAAGCTCGGTAAACTGCACTGTCCAAGGGGCTAATCCCTCGAGCATGACTGTCCAAGTTTCGCCCACTCTGGGGGGAAAAACGAGCGTACCCGAGGGGTTGGCACTTGGTCATGTCGGGGGTTGATTGCTGTTTGTTGGCGGTAGCAGTGGGGGTTGGGTTGGGGTAAAACTCACCGCTGTAACAACAGGAGGGTTAAAACCACTAGCGAGTTGGGTCGCCCAAGGTTCGCCAAAGCCGCGCACATGTTGTTGAATCATGGGCAGTCCCAAAACCAGCGGTCTACCCAGCGGTTGGCGGGTATTATTGTTGCCCGAAACACCCGCGCTATGTACTGCCACCAATTCGCCACGCAGGTTGTAAATACCGCCACCTGAGCCACCCGGACCAGAGAGCGCGTCGTGTTTCATGAAGCCGCGGTTTTCCAAAAAGCCATTTACACTGCCGCTCGAGACGGTGATGGTTTCTGAAGTGCCGTTGATGTCGGGAAAACCGAAGTTAAAAATTCGTTCGCCTACGCGCACAGCGTCGGAATCGCCAAGCGGCACGGCAGGGAAGCGCGTTCCCACTGGTACAGGGTTACCGCGCAGGTCACTCGAGATTTGTACAAGCGCCAAATCCACGTTGGGCAAGCGCGCAATCACCCGACCGACATAGCGCGGTTCGGGCGGCTGGTCTTCGTTTTGCACCACCGAGATGCGCAAAATCGGGCAGACTTGGTTGGTTTGTTCGCTGGCAACAACGTGGTTATTGGTTAAAATAATCCCCTCGCGCCCAATGAAGCTACCCGAGCCTTGCCATAACCCCCTGCCCGATTGGTCAAAACAGACAAACTGTACGCTAGCTTTAATAATTGCCTCGTAAAGTTCAGGTGTGAGGTTTTGGGCGCTGGCACTCGAACCGAGTATTGCTGCCCCCACCACTAATTTGGTCATCCATCTCCGCATACATTTTTTCTCCTTTTTGGGATAACAGCCCAGACTTTACACCCAAAATCATTTTGGTGTATTCATAGAGTCTTGATTTAACTCTACGAGGCTGCATTACAATGAGTGCAACAAAAAAGGCGAACCTGTAGGTTCGCCTTTTTACCCCAAAAGTATTTACTTTGGCAAAGCGCTAAGTTGGCTCTCAATCAACACTCGGAAGTTCGCATCGGCGGCGATACAACGATTGAAACCGTCTCTGGCTTTAGGAACATCGGTACTTGTGCCAAACATTGCGTATTGCTGGAAGAAGATGCTACCCAATGTACAGTATGCTCGAGCATAGGTTTTATCTAATCCAATAGCACGATTGGCGGCTTCTTCTGCCAAGTCAAAACGTCCACGCCCCAACTCTGCCAACGCGAGGTAGGTCTGGAGTACGACATTGTTGGGTGCAATTTTTACAACATCGGCAAAGGCATCTCGAGCTTCGTCGGGAGCTGCACTTCGCAACAGCGCAAAAGCACGATACAACAGTGCATGGATATCTGTAGGCGCTGCTTTAACCGCTTTATTAAATGCAGTGAGCGCCTCGAGTGGGTTACCCGCATCGAGCAGTCCCTGACCCAAGCGGAATTGGTAAAGCGCATCGCCCGTAAGTTTTGGTGCACCCAAACGGCGCACATCGGGTAATTCAGTGTAAGTACGGCGCACTTGAGCATTGTCTGCTCTAATTTTAAGGGCGGCATCAAAGGAACGCGCAGCTTCATCGGCGCGGTATTCGCGCATAGCAGCAATTCCTGTTAGGTACACAGCATCGAAATCGGTTTGTGGCAAGCGTGCGAGCACGGCTCTTGCACGTTCAATTCGTCCAGTTTGCAAGTACATTCTGGCTAAGACCTTGGGGTCATTTGAAGAAGCAGCCTTAAATGCGCTCTCGGCCTCATCAAAGCGCCCGAGTTTGGAAAGCGTTGCTGCTAAAGCCAGTCCGCTGCGCTTGAAATTCGAGTCTCTGGTCAGGCTTTGGCGGTAAGCAGCCACAGCCTCGGTGTAATTGCCAATGCGCTCGAGCAGGTAAGCTCTGGCAAATGCCAAAGGCGCACTGTTGGGATAAAGCACTTCGCCTTCAGCGACAAGTTTATTGGCGGCATCGGTATCGAACAGTTCGGCTGCCAAAGCGTAGACCATATCTGTGACATCGGGGAAGGTTTTAATCACCTCACGCAGATAGGCGGTTGCGCCATCGCGGTCGCTCACAAGCAAAGTCTCGAGTATACGACTATGCAGCGAAACCTCGTCGGGCATGCGCGCTACAAGATTGGTCAAGACACTCACGGCACGGTCGGTATTACCATAGGTCTCGAGAATATCAGCGGCGGTAATCGCGGCTTCCAGATAGCGTGGGTTGTACTGCAAGGCTTGCTGTAAGGCATCGAGCGCCTTTTGTACCGATTCTTGGGTTGGCGGGGTCACAACACGCAACAGGTAGCGCCCATTTAAGTAGTGCAATTCAGGTTTGACAGGATTGACCTTAAATGCCACATCGAGTGCCGCTTTGGTTTCGGGGTTTTTGCGTGCCGCTACCAATGCCACAACATTGGCAGCTTGAACAAATGGGTCGCTCGGAGAGGCGCGTACCGCATTTTGGGTCAGGGCAATGGCTTCATTGTTTTTACCCGCACCCACCAGGACAAGCGCACGTCCAACCAATGCCCAAGGGTTTTGTCCTGCTCGCTCGAGAATTGGCGCACTGGCAGCAACACCAGGCTGCGCCGAAGCCACCACCACATCGGCAGCAGGTAAGCTGCGTTCCACAGATGCCAGTTGCTGTGTGTCGGTGCTATTGGGGCGCAAACTGAGCGCAGCAATCAGTTTGGCGTTGGAATCGCGCACCAGTGCTGCAAAATCTGCGCCCCTCGCCTGTACGCTGCTGCTGGTCGTACCGCGTTTAATGGTGTAAGCAATGCTATAAGCACCTGCTGCACCCTCGAGTTTACCTGTTACCAATGCCTCGAGTGCAAAGACTTTGTCTAGCGTCTCCAAAAAAGCAGGGCGCTGGCGCACAGCAATACCCAAATCGCTAGGGGCAGGAAAAACTGTGCCATCTATGGTCTCTAGGCTGCGTGCTACAGCCGTAGGCACCGCCAGTGCCAGCGTGTTGTCGGTGGTCTCGAGCGGGTACATACCAATGCGTTGGGCGCTCGCTGTGGCGCAAAGGGTAGCCATAAGCAGCGCGATGGGAATAAGTCTTTTTCTCACACGGCTATTTTTAAGGATCGTTTGCTAAGAGATGTAAGAACTCGAGGAGAAAACCTCATGATTCACTTATAAAGGTCGGCGTTCGGGGTCGGCGAAATAGACCTTTTTAGCGTAGAACCACAGGTAAATCACACCGCCTAGCAAGATCAAGACACTGCTTAGGAGCAGCCAGCGTATCCAAGTTTTGGGTAGGAGCAAACCAAGCAGTAGCAGCAAAAGCCCCATACTCGCAAACAAGTACCCACCAAGGCGGTTGGTCGCGTACCAAGAGCGGTCAGATGCGAGTGTGTAGGGTAAGCGAACCCCGGCATATGGGTTGGGCGAAGCCTTAGGCATCAGGTTGCCAAGCAGCAGCAGCAACGCCCCAACTCCGAAAACGAGCAAGCGGGCATCGTCAAAGCGGCTGGTTTGCATAGACTGTACAATCAAAAACTGCACCAAGACCAGGAGCAGGTTCATGCCAATACTCGAGTTAAGGAGTATTTTTTTCTGTCCTTGCCTATTTTCATTTTTGCTTGCCCACAAAAATATTAAATTCAGCAACAGGGCGACTGCTGGCAGCATTAATAGTATCCAACCCGCCTCGAGACGGCTACCAAAACGGTCTGGTTTGCCATTCATGTCGAAGTGAAGGGCAACAGTTTCGGGGAGTTGGGCATAGGTAAAAAAGGCAAAGCCAATACCCCAAACAAAACTAGCAATAGAAATCATATGCATACAGACTCCTCAGACTTCAAATGACGGGTCAAGCAGGCGAGATGCTGGGTCTTGTCAACGTCACAACTCGAGTATTCGTTTGGCTTCTTG
>JBKBVO010000204.1:0-4037 GCA_046289535.1 Deinococcales bacterium
CGAGCGGGTCGTGGTCGAAGGGCAGCCTGGCATTTTAATGCCCTTTGCCCCAGGGATGCGTTTTTCTGAGTATGTTTCACAGCACGGTCTGGCACAATTTTTGGCGGTGTTCTCGCAGGCGCTTGAAGGCTTGTCGCACATGCACAACCAAGGCATGGTACACCGCGATTTTAAGCCTGAAAATCTGGTGGTTTCGCCTGGCGAAACCCCAAGCGGTCTCGAGGTTAAATTGATAGATTACGATTTATCCGGACCAACCTTAGAGCTTTTTCGTGACCGCGTAACACCTGGCACAGTCGCGTATATTTCTCCTGAAGCGATTTTGGGGCAGCCACTATCACCTGCCGCCGACCTGTACAGTGCTGGAGTGATGCTTTATTGGGGTATCACTGCACAGCACCCCTTTGATGGCGAGCCACAAGAAGTGTTAAAAGCACACCTCGAGACCATTCCGCCCGAACCCTCGAGTGTGCGCGAAGGACGGATTTCGCACGTGCTCGATAGGGTGGCGATGCGTTTATTGCAAAAAGACCCCGATAAGCGTTACCCAGACGCGCTTTCGGTGCTCACAGAGCTGAGCAAGCTCACCACAATTGAGTACTGAGAACTGCTCGTTTTTTTATTGGGATTTCAACGAGACTTCAACTATTGCGGTACACGTAGAGCGCATTTTTGCGGACATCCACTTTGCTGATTCCAGCAGGACTTGAATACCCACAGTTGATAGCGTGTTTACAAAGATTTAAGTCTGCTTAAAAAATATCTGCGAGCGTTAGAAACCGCTTATTAAGGAGTGGTAGTTAGTAAATAATCTTGCTACAAATAAACTCAAATAATCTGTTTAAAACAACAAATTTTTGAGTAATACGACAATTGCATAACAGTCATAAATTATATTTACGAACAAATATTGAACAAATCCTCAGAATCGAGAAAACAATTCTTAATGAGCTTTTATCCCCCAAACTTTTACGGCAAGCCAAGTTTGCCGATACCAGAGCCTCAATCGAGCGTTTAAACTCAAGCGCCTAGAAATCCCAAAGGAGACCCCATGAGACTACAAATTGAACTGCAAGGTCATTTGTTGCTGCCTGTGCAGTATAACCACTTGCTCCAGGGGGTGATTTACAACCACCTCGAGCCAAACCTATCGGCGTGGCTACATGACACCGCTCACAAGTACAACGAACGCCAATTTAAGATGTTCACCTTTTCGCGTTTAACAGGCGAACACACCTTGCATCGCCAAGAAAAAATGCTCGAATTTCGCAACACCAGCTACCTGAAAATAGCCAGCAGCGACTCGAAGGTTTTGTCTAGCTTTGCTGAAACTTTATTGCGCCAAAATGAACTGCGAATCGGCAACAACCAAGTGCGAGTGCAAACCGTTGGTATCATGCCACCACCAAAACTGCTCGAGTATAGAAGTGTGATTGTGCGAACCCTATCCCCAATCACCACCTACGCCACTTTATACGACCGCGAAGGACGTAAAAAAACCTATTACTTTGCCCCAACCGAACCCGAGTGGACACAACGAATCCTCGAAAACCTGCAACGCAAAGCCCGTGCTCTAGGCTGGGACGAACAACAAGTCATGCAACTCGAAGGGAGCATTCGCCCAATCAACCCCAAAGGGCTGCGCGAAGTGATTACCAGTTTTAAGGACACAGTGATTAAAGCCTGGAATGGCACTTTTGAAGTGAGCCTGCTTCCAGCCTGGCTCGAGTTGGCGCTGGACACAGGTTTGGGAAGCAAAAACGCCCAAGGCTTTGGAATGATGGAGGTGATTTGATGCTCGAGGATATGCTTCAATTGGCGCTTCAGTACTTGTATAAAGAATTGGACGGCATAGGCGAACCAGAGGCTTGGTACAACACGCTTCGCGCTGAAAGCCCCGAAAAACTCTTTCCGTTTTTAATCGAAGCGGCAAGGGATTCAATGGCGAAGAACTTTTATGTTCTCATGCCCGACCCGAATAACCCGGATACAGCGCTACTCGAGGCTCGAGAATTTGATGCCGAGGTTCACGGCAGTCAGTTACCTTTTGTACAGAGTACAGGCTCACAATCTCCTGCGCTTGGACCAGTGCTTAAACGCAGTTTCAATAAAGACAAAGGTGGTGGACCCTCGGCAAAGATTTTATTGTCCACAATTCAGGCTTTTGATGAAATTGCCCAAGAAGAAGCCCCATGGTCGAATTATTTTGCCTATGCACACGCGCTTTGCAGCCGCTTCAACTTGTGTTTTGAAGGCAAGTTATATTGCGGCACAAAAGACACTCCCGCCTTGGTACAAGCTGTGCGCCTCATTCCCGAAAAAGTCACAGCGTTTTTGTCCATCCTTGATTCAAATGGACGACTTCCAGGCGAACGCAGCGATTACCGCAGTTATTTGCAAACCATCCTCGCCATCGAAAAATACAGCACAGTTGCAATCAAAGCCGACGAGGGCATTGATTCCCTGACCAATCAAAAAGACACGGTGTACCCCAATGCCCTATCTGGTGCGGGTGTGAACTTGAGCAATGTAGACCGCGCTGGTGTGTTTTCGGGGTTGCTTGAGGAAAACGCCCACAAGAAATTTGCGCTCTCGGCAGCCAGTGCCGATTTGCTGTACACCTTTAACTTTCATCTGCGCCCTAAGTTCATTGGTAGCGTGGCAGGCGAAAGCGCATTGATTCTGCCAACTTTCCAAGCGGTCGAAGCCAACCGCAAAAAACGGTTTTTGGGCAAGTTCGAGGATTATGTCGCTAAGCTCAAAAAGACCAAAACCATAGACGAAAGCGAAGATCGTTTGACTATACTGGCACAAGAACAGGATGCCATTGCAGGCATCACCATCATTTGGGCTTCGTTTGGGCAGAAACTCGAGGATGTGACGGGCTTTATTCAAAATGTATTGCCCTCGAGACTGACTGAGATTTCCCGAGTCATTGAAGCACTGCCCAATTCGCCAGTTTTTCCGCGAGTCAACATTCCATCCCTCGAGCCAGATATCGCTTTTAATTTCTTGCAGCCTTTATTGAAACGACCAGGTGGGGCAAAAACCAAAAAACTCAATGCCAGCTCAAGGCTTTCGGCACTGCGCCGTGATATTGCCGCCAGTGTGTACCACGGCACAGCCTTCCCACTCGAGGTGTTTTGGGCAGAAGCGCTTACCACCGCCAAAGAGTATTTAGCAGACGCACTTAAGGAGGGCAACACATATGGACTGACCAACGAAGGCGAAAGCAAAAAAGGTGGGTACTTGACATTGGCTGGATTTGTAAAACACATCACTAAACTAATTTTCTTTGCTAAAAAACTTGGCATTCTCGAGGAGGACATTGTGAACAGAAGTTATACCCCGCATTCGGAAACTGCTAAAACTTTTTTTGCTAATGCACAAGCCACGGCTGGCTTAAACACCGATGCCAAATGCTACGCTTTTTTGATAGGCGCGTATTTTGGGCGTCTGCTCGCCATTCAAGAACAAAGGGGCGTGAATGCTGGTGCAAATGCTTTGACTTGGCTCAAACGCCTTGACTTAACGGGCAAAGACCTGCCTGAAATATACAAGAACACACGAGGTAAATTGCTCGAGTACGAAAATGACACCAAAGAACTGATTCGCGGCATGGCTCGGGGCAAAGCCCTACGTGAAATCAACGAAGAAATCGCGTTGCTCGGCGCTCGTATTGGTTCGGATATCACGCTTTCTAGTGTTGATACCGCTTATTTTTTACTGCTTGGACAGGCATTGCACCGCATGGTGATGCCAAAGAAAGAGGGTTAATCATGAACGAACTGACCAACCGCCAAGAATTTGTGTTTTTGTATGATATTGTCATGGGCAATCCCAACGGCGACCCTGACGAGAACCGTCCGCGCCGATTGCCCAACGGCACATTTTATGTGACTGATGTACGCTTAAAGCGCTTTATCCGTGACTTTTTGAAAATGCAGGGCAAGGATATTCTGGTAGACGACATCGAGGGGCGCACCACCAACTTAACAGGTCGAGTGGGGGCATACCTCGAGAAAATTGGCAAAGCC
>JBKBVO010000205.1:0-4008 GCA_046289535.1 Deinococcales bacterium
AGTGTTGATTCTTGGGTGTGGCAATCAAGTATTCGATGTATTGCGCTCGAGTGATGCTCATTGTTAGGAAATTCTAGTACACTCTTCACGAGTTAGGGCTTTGAAGCGAAAGTCCTGAGAATCTAATCAAGGATTTTCTCCAATGCGTATACTAAAATACACATGGAGTACATTATTAAAGACTTGTTACACGCTGCCGATATGGAGGGACTCGAGGCAGTACAACAGAGCGCGTGGGGTTACGATGACCGCGATACCACGCCGGGTAGCCTTTTTACAGTGCATGCACACATGGGTGGTGTTGTCTGCGCTGCATTTGTGAGTACAGACCCACAAACCCCCGTGGGTTTTGCTTATGGCTTTCCCGCTATTTACAAGACAAAACTTGTGCACCATTCGCACATGCTTGCGCTTCACCAAGACCACCGCGCCTCGGGGTTGGCAGTAAGACTGAAGCTGCACCAGCGTGCTCGAGCCATCGAGCTAGGACACGAGCTGATGACTTGGACATTCGACCCGCTCTTGACCAAAAACGCACGGCTTAACTTGGGAAAACTTGGCGCTCGAGCCGTTTCGTACCACGCCAATTGGTATGCCCTGCGCGGCGGAATCTATGCAGGGCTTCCCGCAGACCGCTTTTTTGTGGAGTGGGATTTGACCAAGCCGCATTTTGAGCGCCCTAAAACCCCTGCCAATGGCACAGTTGTACTTGCGGCAACAGGCGCAGGTGCGGGGCAACCAGTGCTTGGTATCAGCGATCGTGTGTTACTTATTCAAAGCCCTCGAGATATAGACAGTCTCAAAAAATCAAATCTGGCTGCTGCCGCCACTTGGCGCGAAGCGCACCGTAGTGCGTTTGGGCATTATTTCGGGCGTGGCTATGTGGTTACAGATTTACACGACGATGGCACAACCACTTTTTATAAGCTCGAGATGCCTTAAACTGGACCCATGTCTGACCTCGAATCTAAGCCAAGCCTACTCGCGGGGCGCTATGCCCTGCGTGAACCTGTAGGTGAAGGTGGTATGGCGGTGGTGTGGCGGGCATACGATAGTGTCTTAAAGCGCGATGTCGCACTGAAAGTCCTACATGAATATGTGCCACCCACAGACCGCCAGCGCTTCAGGCGCGAGATCCGCACCTTGGCACGCTTGGCACACCCAAACATTATTGGTATTTACGACCTTGGTGAAGAAGATGGACGGGCGTTTTTTACCATGGAGTTACTCACTGGGGGGTATATCTCGAGTCTTGGGGCACTCGAAGACAACGTAACCGAACTCGAACGATTTTTGCAGGTAGCAAAAGAAGCGGCTTTGGGTTTGGCGTATATTCACGAAGCCAAACTGGTACACCGCGACCTCACACCACGCAATATTTTATTGGACTCGAACGGACATCCGCGCATCATGGATTTTGGGCTGGTTTATGTTTCGGATGCGACCCGCGACCTGACACGCACGGGCTACACTCTTGGAACGCCGCAATATATGGCTCCAGAACAAGCCAAGGGTACAGAAATTTCGGCGAAATCGGATTTGTATTCTTTTGGTGCGGTGTTGTATCGCGCCGCTACTGGGGTTGCACCCTTTGAAGCCGACAACGACCAAGGGGTCTTGTACCAGCACGTTTATGAAGCCCCCAAACCGCTCGAGATGCACAACCCAAACGTGCCCAAGGCGCTTTCCGAGACTATTTTGGAGTTTTTGCACAAAGACCCCCAAAAACGTCCCAACAATGCCCCCGAACGCTTTGCCGAAACCGCCGAGCGTTTACAACGCGAACACTACCCTGCACAATATCGCGCTGGGCGTTGTCGAACAGGTGTCTATGCAGGTGGCGTAGCCAACCCAAGCCGCTTGGAGCGAACATGGCAAGCAGATTTGGGCAGCGAGGTAGTCTGGGGAAGCGCGATTACTGGAGCACATGGGTTGTTGGCGCTTGGCACGCGCGGCGGTACGATGTGCTTGCTCGAGGCAGCAACAGGCACACGCCGTGCCGAGTTTGCCACCCAAGACGAATTGACTGCCCCTGCCAGTTTTTTGGGCGATACACTGGTTTTTGCAAGCTGGGACGGGATTACCAGAGCTATCAATTGGAAAACCCAAAAGTTGCTTTGGGCACATAAAGGCAAAGCCGAAATTGCCAGTGCGCCCACTGCATGGGGGAATCATTGGCTGGTGGCAGCTCGAGACGGCACGTTGTGCAGTCTGCACAATGGCAAACTCGAGTGGAGTTTTAAGAGCCGTGCTGCTTTTGCTGCCAGCCCGTTATGTTGGGCTGGCAGCGCCATTCTTGCCGACGAAGACGGACAAATCAGTGCAATTAATCTCCAAAATGGCAAACGTATTTGGGAACTTGGTTTAGAAGGTGTGCAAGCCACACCCTGTATTGCCAGAAACCCCAATAACCCAAATCAAGCCGTGTTGCTGATTGCTTCGTGGCAAGGCGAAGTTACGGCGCTCGAGTTGTGCCATTCCGAACGCGGCTGGCTGCCCGAAGCCGAATCGCGTTGGGAATTTGATCTCGAGGGCGAGGTCTGGGGTAGTCCCGCGCTTTGTGGGCAACAGGCTATTTTGACCAACTGGCAAGGCGAGGCAGGCGTGGTGCGTGCGCTTTCAGTCACAACGGGCGACGAACTCTGGACACATTCAACAACAGGCAGACTGACCAGCAGCCCGATTATCTCGAGAGGGGTGGTTTACGTGCTCTCCGAGGTGGGAGAATTACTGGCGTTGCGCCTCGAAGACGGGATGGTGCTGTGGTCGCAGCAACTCGAGGCGGGGGTGCAAGCCACGCCTTTGGTCATGGGTGGCGGCTTATTTGTAGCCACGCTCGAGGGACAAGTCATCGGGTATTTTTAGTACTCCATAAAAGTACAAACGTTTCGATTTTTAGTATTCTAGAATACTTGCAAAGCGCTGTCGAATCTGAGTATACTTTGCGGACGATTGCAAAAATAGAGCAAACTTGATGCCAAACATGGCTCGATTACCCATAATTGTGCGTTTTTTTGTTGGGTTTCATTTGTATTCGATTGCAGTATGGGGTTTTCCATGATTGATGTAGATCAAGTTGCCACTCTTGCGAAAGTCTCTCGAGCCACAGTCTCGAGGGCGTTTAGCCGTCCGAATTTGGTCAACCAAAAAACCCGCGAACGAGTACTCGAGGTTGCAGGTCAACTTGGTTATCAGCCCAATCAGCTCGCTTCTGCTTTGCGGCGCGGTCAAAGCCAGAGTATTGGTCTGATTATTTCCGATGTGCTGAATCCAGGCAATGCACTCTTGGTCAAAGGTGTGCAAGATGCTGCCGCTAAACGCGATTACACCGTTTTTATTTTTAATACCGACGAAGACGCAGACAAAGAACGCAAAGCACTCGAGACCTTACGCACGCACATGCCGCAGGGCTTAATTATTATGCCAACTGCAGGTGCAAAAGAAAACCTGCGCTTGGTGGATAAGTTGCCCGTTATCGAACTCGACCGTGCCAGCGGCATTGCCGAAGCCCATACCGTGATGGTTAACAACATCGAGGGCGCAAAAACTGCGGTGCAACACCTGACCGCACTTGGACATAGGCGCATTGGTATGGTGGCAGGTTCGCTTGATATTTCTACGGCACTTGAGCGACTCGAGGGCTATAAAAGGGCACTCGACGAAGCAGGGATTGCCTACGACGAGGATTTGGTGCAAGTCGCCAATCACCGTGAAGAAGGCGGACGCTTGGCGGCACAAAACCTGCTTTCGCGTCCACATGATGAACGCCCAACAGCACTGTTTGTGGGCAATAACGAAATGACCATTGGGGCTATTTTTGCTGCTCGAGACTTGGGCTTAAAAATCCCCCAAGACCTGAGCATTGTTGGCTTCGATGATTCGCGTTGGGCAAGGTTGCTCGAGCCAAGTATCACTGTGGTTTCTCAACCCGGCTATGAGCTTGCTTACCTTGCTTGCGAGACACTTTTAGAGCGCTTAGAGCGCGGTAAAACCCGGCGCCCAATTCAG
>JBKBVO010000012.1:0-21154 GCA_046289535.1 Deinococcales bacterium
CGCTGCGGTTAGACATAGTAACTCCTTGGGAATGGCAGATGGGGTGGATAGCAATAAAAAAGCCCCAGCACAAAACTGGGGCACTCTCGAGCAGGTGGTTTTAACTCGAGGTTGCCCTTTTTATTCGTAGTGCAGAGCGAATCACAAGAGCAATATAGCGTGAGTGGTGGCTTTTGGTCAAGATTCTTAATCAAGAGCGCCGACAATCATGCACAAGAGTATGGGTTTTATCTTGCAACTCGAGTTGTGCATAACCACAATTCACAAATCGTTCGCGCTGCTTATGCTGCTCGAGACTCCAAAGCGGAAAAAGCAAGGTCTGGACAGCATTTTCCCGTATAAACATCTCGAGAAAACTCGAAGCCCGATCGAAGTTTACGATAACTTCACTGGTGTCGGTGCTGTACTCAGACTGCTTTCTCGAGTAGACTACAAGTCTCATGTTCTTACCAAACACACTTAAAGACAAGGTGATTCTCGTCACCGGTGGCGGCACGGGCTTGGGGCGCAGCATGACCGAGCGCTTTCTCGAGTTGGGCGCAAAGGTGGCAATCACCTCCAGACGCAAAGAAATGCTCGCTGAAGTTGCTGCCGAAATGACCGCCAAGTATGGGGGAGAGGTCTTTACTACGGGCGTGGATGTGCGCGACCCCGAGGGCGTAAAGCGTATGATAGACGAGGTCTGGGCGCACTACGGGCGGATTGACGTGCTCTTAAACAATGCCGCAGGTAATTTTGTTTCGCCCACCGAACGCCTTTCGCATCGTGCTGTGGATGCGGTTTTGGGTATCGTGCTGCACGGTACGTTTTACTGTACACTCGAGTTGGGTAAGCGCTGGATCGCGGCAGGTATTCACGGTATTGTTTTAAATATCGCTACCACTTATGCCGAACGTGGCAGTGGCTATGTGGTGCCGAGTGCCGCCGCTAAAGCAGGGGTGGTGGCAATGACGCGCAGCCTTGCCGCCGAGTGGGGCAAGTACAAAATTCGCTTAAACGCCATCGCCCCGGGTCCGTTTCCTACGGAAGGCGCATGGAGCCGCCTGATGCCAACCAAGGAACTTGAGCGCTTATTCGAGCGTCAGATTCCCTTGCGCCGTATGGGAGATCACATCGAATTGGCGAATTTAGCCAGTTACTTGGTTTCGGATTACTCGAGTTTTGTGACAGGCTCGGTCTTTACTATAGACGGTGGAGAAAGTGCTTGGACAGGCGGAGAATTTAATGTTTTAGACGAAGTCACCAAAGAGCAGTGGGACGCGCTCGAGGCAATGCGGAAAAAATAATACCAGGGGTAAAAAATCAATTTTTTCTGGTGGTTCATCGCGTAATATTCCCAACAGCCCATCGTCTCGAGAACGTACACGGTTCAACCTCTAAACCCGCCCCATACGCTATACTGCACCATGCAGTCCAAAGAACACCGCCAGCGCCGCATTCAAGAAATTATTGCCAAAGAATTTATCTCCACCCAAAGCGAACTCGTCGAGCGACTCCTAGCCGAAAACTTTAACGTTACCCAAGCAACGGTCTCGAGGGACATCAGCGAATTGCGGCTAGTGCGCTTGTCTTTTGGTAAAAACAAATATCGCTATGCGCTTGCACCTTTTCATTTGGCAGCTGACCCCACCGAAGAACTGCGCGTGCAATTTAAGCAGTTTGTGCGCGATATAGACCGCGCCGAAAATATGGTAATCCTAAAAGTTACCGATGGCTATGCAACGGGGGTGGCGCTCACCTTGGATCAACTATCCAGGGACGATATTGTTGGCACACTGGCAGGACAAGACACTATTTTCGTCGCGGCACGCAGCACGGTTGCTGCTAAAGCACTGCTGCTCGAGTTCGAGGGCTATTTGACTTCATAAATCTTTGCGCTCAAAGATAAGCATACTTGTCACAAAACCAATTGCGGTGTAAATCAAAAGCAAAATCAGCGATTGCTGTGTGGTGTAGATGGTAGCGCGAATCGGTGAATAGGCATCGAGGTGTTCGGTTAAAAGCAAGGGACGCACCCAAGTAAAGACTTTGAGCATACCCATCAGCAAAATCACTCCCACACCCGAAAGCGCAGCAGCAGCCGTATTCAGGTATAAGACCCCAAAAACAATCGCTAGTGTGGCAATCGGCGCGAGCACTAAACCAGAAATCAAATACCCTTGGGCAAGTTCAGTAAGGGCTGCAATGGGGCTCAGTTCGCCCACACCCACAAATGCACCATCGCCCAAGCCCGTACCACCCAAAAAGCTACCAATGCCATAGCGAATTCCACCAATCACCAAGCCGCCCAAAAGCGTGCTTAAAAGCAGCAAAAAAGGGTACAGAATAGCGACCAGTAATTTAGACAAAATTACACGTGTTCTCGAGACAGGACGCAGCAACAGTGGACGCAAGGTCCCCCAATCCATTTCGCCTCCAACCAACTCGGCGCATGTTACAGCAGTTAAAAGTGGGAGCATAAATGGCATCATGATATAGAGCGCCATCCCAGGCACTTGCCATCCCGAAACCAAAATTACATCGGCACCAATCACTTGAGCCAAACCTTCATCGGGGGCAAGGGTTAGGATTGCGGGCAAAATAAACGCTACCAGTAAACCCAAACGCACACTGCGGAACCCGAGCAGTTTGCGGAATTCTAAGGTTAAAACGCCATAACCAACGGTATCGGCAAAACTTTTTTGAGATGTGTTCATGATTGTATCCTTAAAATTCACGCTCGACGCGTTCGCGGTAGTATTCGTATAAATCAAAATGGTCTGGGTTTGCTTCGTACATGCGGATACCCTCGACGGCAAGGGCATGAATTGCTTCTGGGGCACGCAATTCGGAGTCCAAATGCACAATCACGTAAGGGCTACGCGCAAAAGAGCGCACCACAAAGGGTTGGGTAGAAAGCGCTGCTGCTGCTTTTGGAGCATCGTCTACACGGAAACGAAAAGCCGTGCTGCGTGCGCCCAAGTCCACTTCGTCCAGCAATTTGCCACTCGAGAGAATACCGACACGGTGTGCATACTGCGAAACCTCGCGCAAGTGGTGCGTGCTTAGAATCACTGCGGTGCCTGTTGCTGCCATACCCGAAAGTACGCGGTGTACTAGGTTTATTCCAAGCGGATCCAAGCCACTTGTGGGTTCGTCTAAGACCAGCACTCGAGGATTGGTCAAAACCGCCGCTGCTAAACCAAGGCGCTGGCGTTGCCCAAGGCTGTATTCGCGCACAGGACGGTCTTGCATCCGCAACAACTCAACATCAGTGAGCACCTCGCGGATGCGATTATCGTCTAGGCGCAAGGGATTGCGGTGGTCGGTGGAAAAACCAACCCCACCTGCTAATTTGGCGTGTGCAATCAAATTCTCGCGCCCGGTCATATGCGGGTAAAACGCCGCAGGAGCTTCGACCACTGCACCCAGGGCGTGACGCACCTTCGAGCCGCCCGCATGCACATCTTGCCCCATCAGTTTCATATTGCCACTGCTTGGAAAAGATAAGCCTGTAATAATACGAATCAAGGTGGTTTTACCTGCACCGTTTGGTCCAGCAAGCGCATAGACTTCTCCAGGCAGCACCTTAAACGAAACCCTATCCAAAATGGGATAACGCCCGTAGCGTTTGGTCACTTTAACAGCTTCGATGGCCGGGTCTTTTGCTGTTAAGACTGTTCTGGCGAGGGCTTCAAATTGGTTCATTATGGCTTCAGTCTACTATATACTATAACTGGTTCGAGTCTTCGCCACCAACCCAAGTTGGAACAAGACGGCGAAAGGTTTCGACCACAACCCGTTCGGCTAAACGCCCCAAAAAATCTACGGTCGAGAGTGCTTGGGTTCGGTGGGCAGCGATGGCTTTTAATTTAGGAACCAAATGTGCTGTGACATCGCGGTAGTGCGTTGGTGGCTGATAGGTATCTGCCCATTCAGGGTTGATGAGTGTAGGGTTTGCAAAGGCATAGACTCGCACTCCACGCGCCAAATGACCGCCTTGCTTCAGAGCCTGCATTGTAATCTGATGCGCGGCGATATGATCGGGGTGGCGGTTGCCGCCATCGGGGGCAAAGGTAATCACAATTCTGGGTTGCCATAGCTCGAGCAGCCTGAGTACCTGCGCGGTAGCAGACTCGAGATGATCTTGTAGTCCGCCCAAAAATGCAGCAGGAGCGGCATCTTGGTGATTGGTGTTGCGTGCGGCAGGAGCGGCGTCGGGGTACTCGAGTTGTACAAAATGCGAAATCGAAAGGGCTTCTACACTCCTTCGCAATTCTGCCGCCCGAAACTCTGGCAATTCTTCTTGGCTACACAAGCCCAAACTGCGCCCACTCGAGCCTTTAGTCAAGGTGATTAAGCCTGTTTTATAGCCTCTAGCAGCGTATTCGGCAAGTGTGCCACCCGTCCCGTAGCACTCGTCGTCGGGGTGTGCCACAATCAAACAAAGTTCTAACACCAACCGAGCTTAACAAATTCTCGGGTCAGAAAATAATAAACTTAGTTCATTTTTGGTTTTTTGGTGCGACAGCGACCCAAGATATAATAGACACTCCGCGAAGCACTGCGATCGTTTTGAGCGTGGGCTTGGAGCTTTTGCCAACCCTGCCACTCTAAACTGCGAACTGCAGCGCGGGTGGTGCCTAAAAATGCCCCGACTTCGCGCAACGTGTGCCGATGACCATCCACCAAACCCGAACGCAAACGCAAGACCATCTGCTCGGAATTGTCTAGAACGGCAAAGGTTTGCTCGACTTCGTTAGGGCTAGGTTTGCTCATGGCGTTACTCTTTTCACATTTGATGTGTCTTGCCTAAGGGTGAGTACAAAACACCTGACATCAACATGACATAACTTGCGTTTTAGAAATGTGCTTAAACGTACAGCATAGCCTCTACTTTGGTTGGGTAATAAAAAATGCGCCTTAAGGCGCATTTTTTATTCAGAGTTTACGCTCCGAGTTGAGCCAAGGCACTCTCGAGCGCTTTGTCGCGGGTAGCAATAACGCGGAAATTCTGCACACCCTCGTCACCCAAGGCTTTTAAGAGGTTAGGCACACTACTGCGGAGCGAGACAGCATAGTTCCGCAGAGCGGTGTTAAATTCTTCTTCCTCGAGTGTGGTACCGAGTTCTTCGGTCAGTTTTTCGAGTGCAAGGTCGTTGCGAACACGCAAACGTGCGCCATTATCAAGGTCTCGGTCAAATTCCTCGAATTTGCCTTGGCTCTTTAAGTATTCAACATAAGATTCTAAGGTAATGGACTGCTTTTTCAGGTCTTCTGCAAGGTCTTGCAGCATTGCTGCCTTACGGCGCTCAATCATGATTTTTGGAATCTCGAGTTGACTACCCTCGCCCAGTTTTTGTACAAACTCGTCGCGCTTGGCTTGTTTACCGCTCGAGAGCGCCTGCGCTTCAAGGTCGGATTTCAGGCGAGCCATCAATGCCTCGACGGTATCTACGCTCTCCAAACCAAAGCTCTTGACAAATTCTTCGTCTACAGCAGGTACAATTTTTTGTTTAATGTCAAGGATTTTGACCTTAAGCAGGGTTTCTTTGGCATCTTCGCCTTCGGACTCAGCTTCGCCCGAGACCTTGACTTCGACTTCTGCACCAACATTTTGCCCAAGCAGAGCATTGCGCACCCCGATTTCGGCACGCTCCAAATAAACGGGCAGTGTTTTACCTTCGTCTTCGCCCGCGAGAATCTCGACGTTCAAGAGGTCTTCGGCTTCGGCAGCGCGCTCGACCTGCTCATACTTGGCACGGCTTTGTTGTAGTTCGCTAAGTGCTTTTTGTACGTCTTCTTCGCCAACTTCTGGGGTTTTGGCTTCGATGCTAAAAGCTCTCCAGTCGGGGAGTACGACTTCTGGGTAATTTTCGGCATCCACGGTGAATTCAAAGGCATCGCCTTTTTGAATTTTGCCTGGCTCAACCTTTGCATCCACAACAATCAGCGAAAGTTCTTTGACAGCGCTGGAGTAATGATCTTCAATCAGTTGTTTCGCCACTTCATTCTCGAGAAACTCTGCGCCTACGCGCTTCTCAACAACACTCTTAGGAGCTTTGCCTGGACGAAAGCCATCAATTCGCACTTGACGTACCAAAGCGTTGGTGATTTTGTCGAAAGCGGTGCTGACTTGGGCGGCGGGAACAACCACCTTGAACTTCACTTTATTTCCCTCGCGTAACAATAACTCTGCCATGAAACTCCTTACCAAAATCCTTTGTTCGTGGTGCGAAGAGCGGGACTTGAACCCGCACACCTTGCGGCACTGGATCCTAAGTCCAGCGCGTCTACCAATTCCGCCATCCTCGCACTGGGCGCCGCTAGCCGAAAGAGCCTACTACAAGACAGGCAAAGAATCAAATTACTTTTGCCAGATTGAAGACAAGGCAAACAGGTTTTTTATCCTGAAATACAAAACATTTTTATTTTGAAACACAGAACATTTCTACAGCACGATACAATTGTAAATTTACAACACTTGACAGAAAAGGTTAGGGTTTAGAATTTAATAAATTTCATAAAAAAATATATATTATTAAAAACATGAAGTTAAACCCTCAGTTTACCTATGGTGTTTTTATTGGGCGCTTCCAGCCGCCGCATAAAACCCATATTGCGGTGATGCTCGAGGCACTACAGGCAGTGCAGAAGCTGATTGTGGTCATCGGTAGTGCTAAAACAGCACGCAATGTCAAAAATCCATTTGGTGCTGAAGAACGCCAGGCGATGATCATATGCGCACTCGAGGAGCATGGTGTAGACATGAACCGTGTGGCATTTTGCGAAGTGCGCGATTACTTTTATAACGAAGCGATGTGGCTGGCAGCAGTGCAAAACGGTGTCCATAGCATCACCAAAGGCAGCGACCATATTGCCCTTTTGGGTCATCTCAAAGATGGCTCGAGCTACTACTTAAAATCTTTTCCACAGTGGGATTTTCTGCCCACTCAAATTGTTTCTGGTCTCAGTGCCACACAGGTGCGACAGGCATTGTTTTGCGGACAAGACCTGTTCGGACTTGTCGAGGAAAGTACGCTTGATTGGCTCAACGCATTTCAAAATACGCCCGATTTTGCCACGCTTAAGCTCGAGTACGAATACATCGAGAACTATAAAAAAATTTGGGCAGCCGCACCGTACCCACCTGTTTTTGTAACCACGGATGCCGTGGTGATTAAAAGTGGTTTTGTGTTGGTTATTCGGCGTGGAGACCAGCCAGGTAAGGGCAGGCTAGCGATGCCTGGCGGTTTTTTGAATCAGTCCGAGACTTTACTTGCGGGCTGCTTGCGTGAATTGCTCGAGGAAACAGGGCTAAAACTCGAGGCAGACAAGCACCTCAAAAACAGCGCGGTCTTTGATTATCCCGAACGCAGCCTACGCGGCAGAACAATTACCCACGCCTTCCATTTCGATTTGGGTTTGGGGAGTTTGCCCACGATTAAAGGCAGCGATGATGCGAGTGATGCCCTGTGGATGCCACTTTCTGAAGCACTTGCCAAGCCAGAGCAATTTTTTGAAGACCATCACGCAATCATCGAGCATTTTGTTTTGAGACAGTAAGCAATCAAGACCAAAAACGCGCTGTACGCCTCGCTAAAAGCTAGCAGTTAGGAGCCTTTATGAACCCCATTCACGACAGCAATATCATCCTCGACACCGACAGCTACAAAAGCTCGCATTTTTTACAGTATCCGCCCAATATGACCCGAATGATGAGCTACCTCGAGTCTCGAGGTGGAGCGTATCCCGCCACTCGGTTTTTTGGTTTGCAATATGTGCTTAAAAAATACTTAAGCACCCGCGTAACACTCGAAATGGTCGGGGAAGCGCATGCAGTTTTAAGCGCTCATGGTGAGCCTTTTCCACTTGAGGGATGGCGACTCATTGCCACCGAGCTTGGCGGCAAGTTACCACTCGAGATTCGCGCAGTGCCAGAAGGAACCCTCGTGCCAACTCATAATGTGTTACTGACTTGCACCAATACCGATGAGCGTTTTGCTTGGTTGGTCAGTTGGTTTGAAACCATGCTGATGCGGGTTTGGTATCCTACTACCGTAGCCACACAAAGCTATTACATCCGCGAAATCATCAAAAAGGCGCTCGAGGAAAGCAGCGACGACCCAGCAGCGGAGATTGGCTTTAAGTTACACGATTTTGGTTCACGTGGAGTCTCGAGTCGTGAATCGGCGGGTATTGGTGGTTTAGCGCACCTGTTAAACTTTTTGGGTACAGATACCCTCGAGGCGTTGCGTGTGGGGCGCAATTACTACAGCGCAGAGGTAGCGGGTTTTAGTATTCCTGCTGCCGAACACAGCACTGTAACCAGTTGGGGCAAGGAGAACGAGTTGGCGGCGTACCGTCATATGGTGCAGATGTTTGCTAAGGCGGGCGCACTGTTTGCCGTGGTCTCTGATAGCTACGACCTCAAGAATGCGATTAACCGCTTTTGGGGAGAGGAACTGCGCCAAGAAGTGATTGCCAGTGGTGCAACCTTGGTGGTGCGCCCCGATTCAGGCGATCCACCCGCAGTGGTGCGAATGGCAGTGCGTGCACTGGATGCGAAATTTGGGCATAGCTTCAATAGCAAAGGCTACAAGGTCTTAAATCATGTGCGCGTGATTCAAGGCGATGGCATTGATGAAGACAGCATCAAAGAAATTCTGGCGGCAATCATGAACGAAGGCTACAGCGCCAGCAACGTTGCTTTTGGTATGGGCGGCGCACTTTTGCAAAAAGTAGACCGCGATACCCAGCGTTTTGCCTACAAAGCCAGTGCAGGTGTGGTTGATGGGCAATACCGCCCAATCTATAAAGACCCTGTGACCGACCCACGCAAACGCAGCAAGGACGGGATTTTGGATTTGGTACTCGAGCAGGGCAAATTTCGTACCATACAGTACACTGACTTTGCCACCAGCTATCCAAACAGCATTATGCGAACGGTTTACAAAAATGGCGAATTATTGGTAGATGACACGCTCGAGTTGATTCGTTCGAGGGCTTAAAAGCCAAAAGCTGCCAAAATAAGCCCGGAGATTCGCTTGGGGCGCATACCCAGAGCGTCCATCCAAATCCAATTGGTCTTGATTTGGGCAAGGAGCGCCTCATCGGCAACGCGGCGAATTTCGTGGTAACGGGTCGAGCGAATACCCTCGCAGTCGGCAATCCATGTGGTGTCCTCTAAGGTGTCGCCTAAAAGTGCAGACTTGTGGTATTTGATATGGTGCTCATGAACGACAGGGATGTTCCCTGCTGCTTTCATGGCACTAAAATTCATGCCAACTCGAGTTGCATGGGCGATGGCGGCTCTGTCGGCATAACGCAAATAGACACTGTTATTAACGTGCTCGAGTTCGTCTATATCGTCGGCTTGTACCAAAAAATGCTGGCGGTGTACTCGAGCGGCGGGTAGGGTGGGGTCAAGTTCTAAAAAAGCCATGCTTGAGCCAGATTATATCTTGAAGCGCAAATTCAGACCAAATGGCTGTTCTTGAACAGCATTCTCGGGTAAACTACTCGGCATGACACAATCCATTGCTCCTGCTGTCGCGTCTGCGGTTATCCCTGCTCACAGCGATCTGACGCTCTCACAGATGTTCCTTGCTACTGCCGCCCGACGTGGCAATGCAATTGCGCTGCGGCGCAAAGAACTTGGTATCTGGAAAGGCATGACTTGGCTCGAGTACGCCGAAGCTGCTAAAACTGTGGCGGGTGCGGTGCTGGCATGGGGTTTAGAACCCAACCAAAGCGTTGCGGTCCTGGGCGAAAACCGCCCCGAGTGGGTTATTGCCGACCAAGGCATCATGCTTGCTGCGGGTGTGACGGCAGCAATTTATGCGACCAACGCCCCAGATGGTGTGCAGTATGTGCTCGAGCACTCTGACTCGAGGTTTGTGATTTTGGAAAATATCGAGCAACTCGATAAAGTGATTTCTGTGCGCCAAAACCTGCCACTGCTCGAGAAAATTGTGGTCATGGACAATAAAGGTTTAATGAACTACAAAGACCCAATGGTGCTTTTTTGGCAAGATTTTTTGCAGATTGGGCGCGAGTGGCTCAAAAACCCAGCCAATCAAGCCACGCTCGAGTCACGCATCCAAAATCGCAAAAAAGACGATCCTGCGCTTTTTATTTACACCTCTGGTACCACTGGCAGACCCAAAGGCGCAATGCTTTCGCATAAAAACTTAGTTTTTGCTTCGGGTTGTATGAGCAACCAAAACCCGATGTATGAAACCGACGAAGTGCTTTCGTTTTTGCCGCTTTCGCACATCACCGAGCGCATGCTTTCAGTGGCGTTTCCAAGCCGCTACGGCTACGCTGTCAATTTCGTCGAAAGCCCGGAAATGGTGCTGCAAAACCTTGCCGAAGTGCGCCCTACGGTATTTTTTGCGGTGCCGCGCATTTGGGAAAAAATCATGAGCAGTATCGAGGTGCGCATGACTCGAGCCGATGCAGTCAAACGCACTGCTTTCCGTTGGGCTGCCGCTCGCGGGCGCGAATCGGCAAAAGCAAGACTCGAGTCGCGCAGCCCGAGCGTGATGGGTAACATTGCGTATTTGGGAGTGTTGCGCAGCCTCAAGCAAAAGCTCGGGTTAGACCGTGCGCGTTTTGTCCTGTCGGGTTCAGCACCAATTGCTCCGAGTGTGCTCGAGTTTTTTCATGGCTTAGGTGTACAAATCCGCGAGGGCTATGGACAAACCGAGGGTGCGGCTGCTGCAACCATTCACCAAGGCTTTCCGTTTAAGATTGGTACGGTTGGGCAGGCGCTCCCCGGTATCGAGATTAAAATTGCTGAAGACGGCGAAATTTTGTTGCGCGGCGATAATGTCTTTTTGGGTTACCACAAAGACCCCAAAGCCACTGCCGAGGCGGTGCGCGATGGCTGGCTGCACTCAGGTGACATTGGCAGCTTGGACGAAGCGGGAAACTTAACCATCACGGGGCGTAAAAAAGATATTTTTATCACTGCCGCAGGCAAAAATATTGCACCCGCCTATATTGAAAATAAACTCAAAGCCTCGAGTTTTATCAACGATGCGGTGCTGGTCGGCGATGCCAAAAAATTCTTGACTGCCTTGATTATTTTAGATGAGGATTCAATCACCGATTGGGCGCAGAGCCGCAGAATCCCCTTCACCACCTACACCGACCTTGCGCAGAACTCGGAGGTCGTCAAGCTCATCGAAGGCGAAGTCGAGGCGGTCAATAAAACCTTAGCTCGAGCCGAACAGGTTAAAAAATTCCGTATCCTGCCTAAAAAACTAGCACAAGAAGATGGCGATGTGACCCCGACACTGAAAGTTAAACGGGCGAGCATTCTGAAGACGTACTCGAGCCTGGTTGAGGAGATGTACAAGGGCGGCGGCGAGTAGGAAAGTTGTTCATATCAGTGCTTTGTGCCAGAATGCGGGTTTTAGCAAAGCTGAACACGGAAAAACGCCTTCAAGTCAGTTGCCAAAAAAACGGCTCGAGTCTCAAACTCGAGCACGTTTGGCTGGGGAACGTGGATTCGAACCACGATTAACGGATCCAAAGACCGTTGTCCTGCCGTTAGACGATTCCCCAGCACGGGAAGCCCACTTCCGGACAACGGGCAGGAGTGTATAGGATTTCGCAGTTTTGGTCAAGGGGTGTATCTGAAACTTTCACTTGAGCGAATTTATATTAAACTGGGCTTATGCCAGAACACATTCTGCTCGAGTCGCCTTTCGATGGTGTGCGCCTGATTCGCTTAAACCGTCCCAAAGTGTTGAACGCCTTGAATCGTGGTGTGATGCAAGAACTTGCCAGTGCACTGCTCGAGTATAGCAGCGATGACAGTGTGCGCGTGGTGGTACTGACCGGCTCGGAACGTGCTTTTGCAGCTGGGGCAGACATTTCTGAGATGAGCAATCAAGGGATAAGCGAAATGCTGACCCAAAATCAAGCTGCCGCTTGGCGCAGCATTGCCGAATTTCCTAAACCGCTGATTGGTGCTATCTCGGGTGTGGCTTTAGGCGGAGGACTGGAATTGGCGATGACTTGCGATATTTTGCTGGCTGCCGAAAATGCACGTTTGGGGCAACCGGAAATCAACCTTGGGATTATCCCTGGTGCAGGCGGTACACAGCGCCTGACCCATGCGGTAGGCAAAAGCTTGGCAATGGAAATGGTCTTGAACGCTCGCATGCTCAGTGCCGAAGAAGCGCTGCGTTACGGCTTGGTTTCGAGTGTGTACCCGCCCGAGGTTTTGCTGCACCACACTTTACAGCTCGCTAAACAGATTGCGGCTCGAGCACCGCTCGCCCTGCGCGCAGCAAAGGCAAGCGTTAATGCAGCATTTGAATTGGGCTTACAAGCAGGTTTGGGACTCGAGCGGCAAAATTTTGCGCTACTTTTTGGAACTCAAGATCAAAAAGAGGGGATGCAAGCATTTTTAGAGAAGCGCCGCGCTGTCTGGAAGGGTAAGTAAGTTTGTAGCTTGCGCCTTTGCTCACAAGGATTAAAACCGCTATGGTAAGGATTATGGAGCGTTCAGCCATCATCATCGGCAGCGGCATTGGCGGTTTAAGTTTGGGGATTCGCCTGCAGAGCCTAGGGTTCAAGACCACTATTTTTGAAAAACTCGATGCCCCTGGCGGGCGGGCGTATGTGCGTAAGGTAGTACAAAAAGATGGCGCTTGGCAGGAAATCCGCCAGCGCGACCCACTCAAGCCGCACACGGGTTTCACCTTCGACATGGGTCCAACCGTGATTACCGTGCCTCATTTTATCGAAGAGCTTTTTGCGCTCGAGGTCGGCAAACACAATTTGGATTTGCCCGACTACCCACCCGAGACCTTAAAACCCGAGGCTCGAGTCAAAAGCGGCAATTCTGGTGGTAAAAACACCCAAAATTATGTGCAACTTGTGCCGATTTTGCCGTTTTACCGCATTTATTTTGATGATGGTACATTTTTTGATTATGATGGCGACCCCGAAGGCACCCGTGCGCAAATCAAAGCTCTCGCGCCCGAGGATTCGGCAGGCTACGAGCGTTTTCATGCCGATGCCAAAGCTATTTTTGAGCGTGGATTTCTCGAGCTGGGCTACACCCATTTTGGCAGTGTGAGCAGCATGTTAAAGGTTGTGCCAGACCTCTTAAAACTCGATGCCGTGCGCACGCTGTTTAGTTTTGCCAAGAAGTATTTTACCAATCCCAAAATGCAGCAAGTTTTTAGCTTTGAAACACTTTTGGTAGGCGGCAATCCACTTTCGGTGCCCGCGATTTATGCGATGATTCACTTTGTCGAAAAAACTTGGGGTATTCACTTCGCGATGGGTGGCACGGGCGCTTTAGTCAACGCCTTTGTTCAAAAATTCGAGGAGTTGGGTGGAAAAATCATCTACAACGCCCCTGTCTCGAGCCTAATTCTCGAGGATGAGTTTGGCAAGCGCCCAAGTGGGCGCTTTTCGAGAAAAATTGCCAAAGGCATAGAACTCGAAGACAAAACCCAGTACCGCGCCGATTTGGTGGTCAGCAATGGCGATTATGCCAATACGTACCTCAAGCTGATTCCTAGCATCTACCGCAACTGGAATTCGGACACCAAGGTCAGGTTATCGCCGCAGAGCATGAGTTTGGTGGTGGTTTATTTTGGTTTTAGAGCGGAGGGCGACCTCGACTTAAAGCACCATAATATTATTTTGGGACCGCGCTACGAAGAACTTCTCAAAGACATCTTTGGGCGCAAAATTCTAGCGAAGGATTTCTCGCAGTATTTGCATATCCCCAGTCTGACCGACCCAACGCTTGCCCCCGAGGGGCATCACGTGGCATATACCTTGGTGCCTGTGCCACACAACGGCTCGAAGCTGGATTGGGAACTGTTGGGGCAACCTTTTGTGGATAAAGTCCTGCGCTTTTTGGATGAGCGTGGGTATATTCCTAATTTGCGCCAGCGCTTGGTTTATCAGAGTTTTATTGACCCAGATTATTTTGAAGGCACGCTCTCGAGTTACTTGGGCAACGCCTTCGGACCCGAGCCGATTCTGCTGCAGAGCGCATTTTTTAGACCGCACAATCGCTCGGAAGATATCGAGCGCTTCTATATGGTTGGTGCAGGGGCACAGCCAGGCGGCGGTACCCCCAGTGTGATGATGAGTGCAAAGATGACCGCGCGTCTAATTGCAGAGGATTTCAGGCTTGCGTAGTTGTTGGTGAGTGAGGAGCGGTTTTGGCGTGTCAGAACAGCACCAAAAAGTTTTCGAGCATGGTGTGCCCGTGTTCGGTCAGGGCGCTTTCGGGGTGAAATTGCACGCCATGCACAGGATATTCCTTGTGATGCACTCCCATAATTGTCTGCCCGTGTGGGTCTTCTACCCATGCGGTCACCTCGAGACAATCTGGCAGGTCTTCGATCACCAAGCTGTGGTAGCGCGTGGCGGTAAAATTTTGTGGCAAACCCACAAAAATGCTTTTATTGTGATGTGCGATATGCGAGGTTTTGCCGTGCATTAAATGTTTGGCGCGCACCACTTTTGCGCCGTAGGCTTGCCCAATGCTCTGATGCCCAAGACACACACCCAATATTGGAGTATTCGAGCCATAGCGCTGAATAACCGGCACGCTTAAACCCGCCTCGAGTGGGGTGCAGGGACCTGGAGAAATCAGAATCCCGTCTGGAGAGAGCGTCTTGATGTCTTCGAGTCTGAATTGGTCGTTGCGCCACACGACCGGCTCGGCAGCGAGTTCGCCAAGATACTGTACGAGGTTGTAAGTAAAGGAATCGTAATTGTCTATCACAAGAATTTTTTTCATACATCCCCCTGTTATCTAAGCTCACAGCCCATTTTCTGCCAATTCCACCGCTCGGCGCAAAGCTCGAGATTTATTTAAGCTCTCTTCATATTCAAAACTCGGGCTCGAGTCGGCAACCACACCGCCCGCGCTCTGAATGTGGATTTTGCCGTTTTTCACCAATGCGGTGCGAAGTGTTAGCGCCATATTCATACTGCCATCGAAGGCGATATACCCAAATGCCCCACCGTACCAACTGCGCCGCGTGGACTCGAGTTCTTCGATAATCTCCATGCTGCGGATTTTTGGTGCTCCGGTGACTGTACCCATCGGCAGTGTGGTGGCGAGCGCGTCGAGTGGGGTCTTGCCCTCGGCAAGTTCACCGCGCACATCACTGACCAAGTGCATCACATGGCTGTAACGCTCGACAAACATCAGGTCATGTACCCGCACGCTGCCGTATCGAGCAATACGCCCAAGGTCGTTGCGCCCCAAATCCACGAGCATGATGTGTTCAGCGCGCTCCTTGGGGTCGTTTTTGAGTTCACGTTCAAGTGCTGCGTCCTCTTCGGGGGTTGTGCCTCGTTTACGTGTTCCGGCGATCGGACGGGTGACCACCGTACGCCCATCGGATTTACACAGGCTCTCGGGGCTAGCGGCTACAAAGGTACAATCGCCAAACTCGAGATAGCCCATGTGTGGGCTTGGATTGACATGGCGCAGGGCGCGATACACCGCAAATGGATGGGTGTGCAAATCCGCACTGAAACGCTGCGAAATTTGCACCTGAAAAATGTCTCCTGCGCGGATGTACTCGAGTGCTTTTTCCACCGCAGCTTCGTAGCTTTCTTTGGTCCAGTTGCTACTAAATTCGCTCTTGCGGCTCGGACGGTCGCCTGGTACACCGGGCAGCGCTCCGCGCAACTTGCGCTCGAGTTCGGCAACGGTCTCGAGCGCTTTACTGTAACTGCTCAAGTCTCCACCTGTCGCTACTGCAACCATGAACATGCGATGCCTGAGGTGGTCAAAAATCACCATGCCTTCTGGGGCAACAAAGTGCAAGTCGGGAATGCCAAGCTCGTCGGGGTTCTTGGTAGGCAGTTTTTCGTAAACGCGCACCAAATCATAACTCGAGTAACCCACCGCACCACCAAAAAAATCGGGTAGGTTGGGGTCTTTGTGTGTCTGTGCTGTAATTTTTTCAAATAAAACACGCAATGGGTCATCGGTCTCGAAACTATCCGTGCCAAAAGAACCAGATAGCGTTATCGAGTGCCCGAAGCTTTTTATGCTTCCTGCTGCACCAACACCAATAAAGCTATAACGTGCCCAACGTTCGCCACCTTCGACACTTTCGAGCAGAAAGCTGGTGGAGTGTCCTTGGGCCACCTTGAGGTATGCCGAAACAGGTGTCTCGAGGTCAGCGAGGATTTCGCGGTACACAGGGACTCGAGTACCGTCAGGAATGGTTTGGAAGTCTGCGAGGTGAATGTTCATAGCTGCCCTTTCAAAAGAAAAACACCCGAAAACCAACTTCGGGTGCGATGAAAACAAAGATAAGCCACCCGACTATGCAGGCTGCCACCACCAATTTAAATCTGCGCTACAATGGCACATGGCGCAGAGACTAGCAGGCGATTTTGCTCGGTGTCAAGTTTTGGGGGGTGGTCATATATTTTTGCGGCTATCTACAATCTGTCCGCTCCGCTGATTGGCAGTGTCAAAGTTGCACTCGGGGATACCTGGACTTGCTGTGCTCAAAGGTGCCTAGACCTCGAGCCGTCCGTCGCGGATGCGTACGATCGTGTGTGCCCGAGAAGCGACTTCCATGTCGTGTGTAATCAGAATCACGGTGCGGTTCTGACTGCCCTCCATCGGCTCAGTTAGCAGTGCCAAAATTCCTTTGCCCGTGGTGCTGTCTAAATTCCCCGTTGGCTCGTCGGCAAAGAGCACGCTCGGGTTTGTAACCAGCGCTCGAGCAATGGCTACACGTTGTTGCTCGCCACCGCTTAATTGGTTTGGGTAATGGGTGGCGCGCTTGCCTAAGCCAACACGCTTTAAGAGTTCGCTCGAGATCTGTTTGCGTTTAGTTTTTTCTACTCCTGCAAGCGACAGCGGAAGTTCAACGTTCTCGGAAGCATTTAAAATACTCACCAAATTATAGTTCTGAAAAATAAAGCCAAAATGCGCTAAACGGTACGCCGCAAGCGCGGTCTCGGGCATGGTCGTGATGTCGTTGTTTTGATGCAAGACCCGCCCGCTCGAGGGGCGGTCAAATCCCGCAAGCAAATTGAGCAAGGTGCTTTTGCCGCTGCCCGACGGTCCGACAATCGCAGTGATACGCGCTGCTTCAAAGCCAAGCGAAATGTGGTCGAGCGCAGTCACACTCGAGTCGCCGCTCGGGTAGACTCTCGAGATACCTTGGGCTTCCAAAATGACCGACATCAGTTTCTCCCCAGTGCCTGAGTAATTACCAAACGGCTTGCGGTGCGCGCCGGCAACAACCCCGAAAGCAAACCCAACACCGTTGCCACACCGACCGACAACAACACCAAACGCGGTGTGACTTGGGCAATCGCAATACTAATCAGGTCGCGCACTGCATAGTTCACGATGAGCGTACCAAGGTAGCCGATAAAAATACCACCCAAACCGCCCAGCAATGCAATCAGCAGGCTTTCCCACACCACCAACTGAAAAACAAAACTCGGTTTTGCGCCAATCGCGCGTATCACCCCGAATTCTTTGGTTCGTTCGTAGACCCCCATCATCACGGTATTGGCAACCGCCAAACCGCCGACAATCAGGGCAATCAGGCTAATCCCAAAACGAAAAGCATCGCCAATCGCAATCGCGCGGTCAAGCACCTGAATCACGTCGCCTTGGGTTTGGGCTTTGAGTTCGCCCGCAAAGCGCTCGTTGATTTTGTCGGCAACACGCCGCGCTTCGGCGGCATCGGTGAGCTTAAGTGCTATTCCAGTGGCTTTTTGCTCGACTGCAAGGGTCTGGCTCAGGCTCGAAAACGGCAAGAAAATCGCGCTGTCGGTGAAGCCCTCACCGCGCTCGAGCAGCCCCACAACTTTGTAACGGTCGGTGCGCGAGAGGCGCAGTTCGTCGCCCAACTTGAGGTTGGCGGTCTTGGCGGCTTGTGAGCCGACCACCGCGACTTTTTCTGTACCCTCGCTCGGCAGGATAAAACGCCCTGTTGCGAGCTTCATGTTTGGGTAGACATCGTTGAGGGTCACCTGCTCGAAGGGGTAGGCGATAATCACATAACCACTGCCCGAAAAATTGCCGCGTGCGGTGAGCAAATAGGGTATCACTTGGCGGATTTTGTATTCGTCCTTGAGGCGCTCGAAGCGCTCTACAACCTCGAGTGGCACGTCGGGGATGGGGCTGCCGAAGATGCTCGAGCCTTCCGAGCCATCGAGCGTGACTTGAATGTCCGGTCCGACATTACCAAGCTCGTTGCCAAGCGCCCTGCGAAAACCCTCGCCAAGCGACAAAAACACCACCATACTGGCAACGGCAACAACGATGCCGACAATGGTTAAGATGGTGCGGACGGGGCGGCGCATCAAACCGCGCAACGCCAAAGTAGAGAGATCGGCAAAATTCACGCTGTTTAGTGTACGGCTTTTAGAACAGAGAAAAGTCCATACAAACAGTTTATCTAGCGAAATGTAGTGAATGTAGCAAAACAATCTAGGCGGTTTGGCTTAGCTTGCACAAAGCCAAACCGCTTTATACAATGCATCGATTCGTTAGAAAGGAGCAGTGAGCGCAATGATCAAAAATGCATTAAATACCCAAAGACCCGCGCATTTGCCAGGTCAAGCACTTGCTGCCTTAGGGTTTACCATAGCCGTCGTACCCATCTAGCGTTTTTTATGTCTCGCAGATGAACCTCGGCAGACCACGCCGAGGTTTTTTTATGAGGGAGTTGCTACGTTAAAAACAAATTCATCGTTACTAAACCGTTTTTGTCCGCGTTGCGCTCCGCGTCCTCGAGTGCCGAACATACCATGACACACACACCACCTAAAACAACACCACGTCCAAGCACCGCTTGGAGTCTGACTAAAACCAAGCCCGCGCCCGAAAAAATTAGCGCGAACGGCGCAAAGCGCGGCTAAAGGCAGCCACCGCATACTCGAGTTCGCTGTGTGTGGTGGCTGCCCCCAAAGAAAAACGCAGACTCGCTTTGGCATCGGCGCGGCTTTTGCCAATCGCCAAAAGTACGTGGCTCGGCTCGAGCGTACCTGCGCTGCAAGCGCTGCCCGAACTGGCGGCGACACCCTCCAAATCGAGGTTCATGAGCAGCGCTTCGCCATCTGCACCGTGTGCGGTGATGTTGACATGCCTTGGGCTACGCTCACTGGGGTGACCATTTAAGCTCACATCCTCGAGTGCTGTGAGCTGCTGTGCAAACCAATCGCGCATGGGCAGCAATCTGGCGGCTTCGCTGGGTTGGCGCAGGGTGGCTTTTTGTGCAGCCAAACCCATACCGACCGCACTTGGCAGATTGTGCGTGCCGCCACGCAAACCGCGTTCCTGTTGTCCACCAAACAGTAATGGCGATAACACAAAACCTTGCTGCTCAAGCGCCCTCGAGACCCAGAGCGCGCCTATGCCTTTGGGTCCGTAAAACTTGTGTGCCGAAAGCGAGAGCATATTGCAGCACAGCTCGAGTGGCACGTGTCCTAAGGTCTGGACGGCATCTACATGAAAAGGGATTTTATTGGCTTTGGCAACGGCTCCGATTTGGGCAATGGGCTGGATTGTACCAAGTTCGTTATTGACGTGTTGTACCGAAATAAGCGCTGTATCTGGTCGGATTGCCGCCGCAACTTGGTCTGCGCTGACCATGCCGTATTGGTCTGGCTCGAGGATGGTGGTTTGTACACGCCCCGCCAAGGTTCTCAATGGTGCAAGGATTGCGCTATGTTCGACAGCTGTAGTAATAATGTGCCCACCACCGAGCGCCACTGAAAACAGCACTTGGTTGTTGGCTTCGGTCCCACTCGAGGTAAAAATAAGCTCTTGGCTCGAGACCCCGAGCACTGCCGCAAGCTGTTCTCGAGCAAGCTCGAGCGCTTCTTTGGCGCGCGCACCTTCGCGGTGCACGCTCGATGCATTGCCCAAACAAAAATGATAAGGGCGCATCGCCGCCTCGACCTCGGGGTCGAGCGGCGTTGTGGCGGCGTAATCCAAATAGACGCGCACGAGCTTAGTCGTTTGCCATTGGCAACGCCTGCCCACCGTGTGCGGCGGGGTTATGGCGCAGGGCGTTGTCGGCGGCTTGCGCCTCGAGCATCAAATCCTTGAGTGTCGTGTTGCCAAGCACATCGCGAATGGCACTGTCTACACGTCGCCAGAGGTTTTCGGTGCCGCAGGAATTGCTGTGGCTGCAACTGCTTGAGTCCTCGATACAAGCCACGGGAGCAATGCTGCCTTCCATGACTTCGACCACCTCGAGCGCCGAGATTTGCTCGGGCGGGCGAGCGAGTTTATAACCGCCGTATGCGCCGCGCACACTGCGAATGAAACCGGCACGACGCAGGTTGCTCGCGATTTGCTCGAGGTAGTGCTGGCTGATATCCTGGCGTTCGGCAACGTATTTTAGTGCTACCGACTTGTTGCTTGCATTGGCAATTTCGACGAGGGCGCGCAATCCGTATTGGGCTTTGGTTGAAATCCACATGGTGCCTCCTAGGAATGATTCCTAGTTTAACACAGGTATTCCGTACAAGTAATAGGAAATTTGGCAACTTATCCCTAAATTCTCACCCACAAATCGTGATAGGCTTGAAGCGTATCGTCGTCAGGATTTGGAAACGTTTCCCGACGTACCCAGAGGGGAAAACATGACACAAATAGCAACACCACTCACGCAGCATAGCGTCTTAGATGCCTTTGAAAAAGCTCGCAAATATAGCCGTGCCACGGATGCGATGGCAACGGGGCTTTACCCGTATTTCAAGGCGATACAAAAACATGGCGGCGGCAGTGTCATCGTAGATGACGAAGAATACGTTTTAACGGGTAGCAACGATTATTTGGGGTTGACCCAAGACCCGCGCATCCGCGAAGCCAGCAAAAAAGCCATTGATATTTACGGTACAACCTGCACTGGCTCGAGATTCTTGACTGGCACTCTGGATTTACACGCCACACTCGAGCACGAGTTAGCCGAATTTTTGGGCAAAGAGCAAACCTTGGTATTTGGTGCAGGCTTTTTGGCTTGTGCCACCAGTGTCGTTGCACTCTCGGCACGACACGATTTGGTCTATTTTGACCGCGAAAACCACGCGAGTTTGTACGATGGAGCGCGTCTAAGCTGGGCATGGGATAACCTGCGCCGCTTTAAGCACAACGATGCCGCCGATCTCGAGCGTTTACTGGCAG
>JBKBVO010000206.1:0-3996 GCA_046289535.1 Deinococcales bacterium
CACCAAGCAGCCCAGCGCATCCAACCATGTACAGACAACAAAGCCACATAAAAGCCAATCCCTGCACCCAACATCCAAAGCCAAAAACCAGCGTGGGCACTCACTCGAGCAAATACTGGCAGACCCAACACTGCAGACGCAGCCTGCTGACCCAAACACAACACACCAAAAAACAATGCTGTGCTCGAGCCGAGCCAAACCAAACGCGGCAACCAACCCCAAAGTACCATACCGCAAGCTACCAGAGCGCCAACAACCGTTGCAAAAGGCGGCAACCCCACGGGAGTCCCAAGTGCCAAGCGGTTGGGGCGCAGCATCAACCAAGGAAAAAACAATGCCAACAACAAAATCCCTGCCGCAAGTAGCAGCAGGGAAAATTGATCTTTGAGCAAACGCATGGTTTATTTAATCAAGTTCTTACTTTTTAAGTACGATGCCGCAACTTCTGCTGCAGGACGACCCTCGAGCGCAATTTGCCCATTGAGGCGAATCAAGGCACTCGCATTTAAGGTTGCAAATACACGGTTCAAACGCGCTGCAATCTGCGGGTTGGCACGCAGGGTACTGGTGCGAATAATTGGACTCGGCTGATACACAAACTGGGCACCTTTAGGGTCGGTTAGCGCTACCATACCAAGTGCACCAAGTGTGGCATCGGTACCATATGCCATCGCCCCATTTATGCCACTTGTACCATTCGAGGCAGCTTGTTGGGTTTGAGTTGGGGTTGCACCTGCCAAAACCACTTTTTGGTCGTCGCGCAATTTAAACCCGTAGACTTTTTCAAACATTGGAAAAGTATCTTCACGGTTAAAGAACTCTGGGCTTCCAGCGATCTTAAACTCACCACCGCCATTTAAGTATTTAGCGAGGTCCGCAACACTGACCAATTTTGCACGCTGCGAAAGTGTCTTGGTCACAGAAATGACCCAAGTGTTGTTTACATTGGCGGGCACAAGCCAAGTGATACCGTTTTTGGCATCAAGGTCTCTTGCTAATTTATAAATTGTATTTTTATTGCTGGCTTGGGCAGTGCTAATTTTGGCTTCTGGAAAGAGATAAAAGGCATTGCCTGTGTATTCGGGATAGACGTCTACTTCGCCGGACAAAATCGCTTTGCGCAACACACCTGTATCTCCGAGCGCCGTTTTGTCTTGGGTACTCAGACCCATATCGTTTAGGGTCAGACGAATCATTTGTCCGAGCACCTGAGCCTCGGCATCGAGCTTAGAACCAACCACCACAGGCTTTTGGGCTGCTTGCGAAACAAATAATAAGAGCAGTACAAACACGAGTAGCTTTTTCATAACGACCCCCAGAGTTTCACTGTAGACCAATTCTACTTACAAAAAGGCAAGCCAAAGCACATTGGTTGCAAAAAATTATCGAAACAATAAGCGCCGCCTAAACTCAAGAAAAGCCTGCGCGGTCACTTCGACATCCGCTAAAGCGCGGTGGCGCTGACTAGCAACCAAGCCAAGACGAGCACAAACTGCATCTAAAGAATGATTTTTCTCTGTGGGAAACGCCCGCCGCGACAACTGCACCGTACAAGTGGCACGCAAAGGCGCATTTAGTCCAAGCCGTGCAGCATTAGAACGCACGAAGCCAATGTCAAATTCGGCGTTATGCGCTACCAGCTGCCGTCCTGCAACAAACTCAAAAAAACGAGGCAGCGCGTCTTCGATGGTTGGAGCACCCTGCACCATGCGGTCGGTGATACCGTTAATTCTCGAGATGTAAAACGGAATACTGCGCCGTGGATACACCAAAGTCTGGAAAGATTCGTTGGTGATTTGTTCGTCGCGCACAACCAATGCGCCAATCTCGAGAATCGCATCACGCTCGGGGCTGAGTCCCGTGGTCTCGAGATCAAAAACAACAAATTCCACAGCCCAGATTATTGCACACTGCGAATTAAAGCAAAGTATAGGAGCAAAACAGCAAGTATGCTCAAAGCCATATGGAATTCACACCCGAAGATACCGATAGGATTATCATGATGGCATGGGAAGACCGCACACCATTCGAGGCAATACGCGCCCAATTTGGACTATCTGAAGCCGAAGTCAAAACCCTGATGCGAAAAGTGCAAAACAAAAAAACCTATATTCGCTGGCGTGAACGAGTCGAAGGGCGTATTACAAAATTTGCAAAACGCCGCGATAAAGCCGTGACTCGCCATAAGTCTAAAAATCAAAAATTCTAAACCAGCACAAAACGCAGCGTCTCGAGCAAAGCGCCCAAGTCAAATTCTATCTCGAGGTCAAAATAGCTTTTGGCACGATGGATTGGTTAGTATTACATCCTTATCTTGGGCATTTTGTCGGACCATCCTGCACACTGCCATCTCTCGAGCAAATAACTTGTGGAGCACTTTCCATCGTTACTTCGGTAGTCACAGGTGCATCAAAAGCGAATAAGCCCCTCGCTTCCCCCAACTCGGTCGCATTGATAGTTCCATCTGGGTTGACGCTGCCTTCACGATAGGCAGTGATGTCGTATTGCCCCGGATCTAGCGCATCGAAACTAAATGCACCTCCTGCTCCAAGCGGGGTATCAGGGTAATTGAGGCGTGTTCTCGAGTCGGCATTATTCACCCGATAAATACGCAAAAAATATCCAGCAGGATTGGTTATTTGACTCTGCCCCTGAGCATAGTAAACCCGCTGCTCGAGGCTGCGCGTACCGTAGAGAATTTGTATTCGAGCTGCAAATGACCCTTCCACACTAGAACGATTAAGGTTAACTGTGACGATTTGAGTCGCACCTGCAGCTAGAGTCGCAGCGGTAGGCGATACACTCAAACCCGCACCAAAGACGCTCAGGTTAAGCGTTGTCGCACTATCGCCAACGTTTTTAATACTAAAAGTGTCCGAGGTTCGACTCGAGCCAAAATTCAATTCAGAAGCTGGATTTCGTACCAAAACAGCTCCAATATCTGGCAAACTCGAGGCTTTTTGCAAAGCCCTACTTGCGTTCACCAAGCCTGCGCCACACCCTTGCTGGCAACGGGTCAGCCCTTCCAGGCTCGAGGAATCCTGCAAATACGAGCGGATTCGCACCCAGTTATTGGGGTCTGGAGCACGCAAAGCAGGATTTTTACTCAGCATCAAAGCCACCAAACCAGCAACGTGTGGCGAAGCCATCGAAGTACCGTGATAAGAGCCATAGCCCCAATTATTGCAGGGTGGGGGACTGCCTCCTGCGGGTAAGTAAAACTGCCCGATATCGCCGTCGCCACAAGCAAGCGTGGATAAAACACCATCTTCAGCTTTGGAACGTTGCACAAAATCTCCACCGGGTGCAACAATTGCAATTGTAGAACCAAAATTGGAGTAGCTTGCTCGAGCTTTGTCTGGAGCGAGCGCACCCACTGCGATGATACCTTGAAGGTTGGCAGGCGTAAATTTTGCGGCATCAATATTTTGATTACCACCCGCAACAACAACCACGACACCCTTGGCTGTCACTGCATCAATTGCTGCTTGCAATGTAGGGCTGGGTGATTGCTCCCCACCCAAACTCATATTAATCACTTGAGCGGGATGGGGATTGGCTGGAACAGGACCAAGACCAGATGGACTTGTCAGACCCGCTGCCCAATAAATCGCTCGCGCGATGCCTTCTATTGTACCCCCGCTGCTATCGAGTGCGCGAATGGGCAGAACTTGACTTTGCCACGCCACGCCAGCGATACCCAAAGCGTTGTTGGTGCACGCGCCGAGGATGCCTGCCACGTGCGTGCCGTGAAAACCCGCAAGGGTATCAGTATCAAATGGGTTGTCATCATTGCTCAAAAAATCATAGCCGGGCAAGATTTTTGGCTTGCCCGGAGCGACTTCGCAATCGAAGTCCGGATGGTGTTTGTTTGGGTCTGTGGCATCCCACAGAATACCCGAATCGATAAACGCCACCGTGACCCCCGCCCCAGCATCTTCGGGTTGTGCAAAACCATCCCAAGCTGCTGGCAGATTCATTTGCCCATAATGCCAT
>JBKBVO010000013.1:0-21108 GCA_046289535.1 Deinococcales bacterium
AAATCCACATTTTGCTGCCGTTAATGACCCATTCGTCGCCATCTAAAACTGCTTTGGTTCGCATCGCCCCTGCGTCTGAACCATTGCCCGCTTCAGACAGGGCAAAACTCGCCAAGCCCGCCTTTTGCGTCAGCGGCTCGAGGAAGCGTTTTTGCTGCTCTGGGGTACCGCCCACCAAAAGTGGGGTAATGCCAAGTTCGGATGCCATGAAAATCGTGTAAATCCCCATGCAGCCGTAGCCCATTTCTTCGCCAACAATGATTTCCTCGAGCATCCCCAAGCCCAAACCGCCAGCGTGTTCGGGAATAATAATGTTTGCCAGACCAACTTCAAAGGCTTTCTCGAGAATCTGTTGCGGGTACTCCTCGCGGCGGTCGTAGTCGGCGGCGATGGGGATAATTTCTTTTTGGGTAAATTCCCGCGCCAGGGCTTGGAGTTGGAGTTGTTCTTGCGACAGCAAAAAATTCAGCGACATAGCCAAATTGTACAACGACAAGCAAGGCTATTTTGGGTTAGACTTGCCCCCGATGAGCGCCAAAATTTTAGTCGCCAATGACGATGGTATTTATAGCCATGGTATCCGCGCCCTCGCCAATGCCCTTGCGCCCTTGGGCGAAGTCATGATTGTCGCTCCAGAATTCGAGCAAAGCGGTGTGGGGCACGGGATTACCGTGCGTCGCCCACTGCGCTTTAAGCCAACCAAACTCGAGGGGCTACACCCAGGCATCCGCGCTTTCCGTGTGGATGGTACCCCCACCGATTGCGTGGTCATGGGCGTGCACTGCCTTGGCAAACCCGATTTGGTGGTCAGCGGAATCAATTACGGACCGAATTTGGGCTATGACCTGACCCATTCGGGCACTTTTGCCTGTGCAATTGAAGGCACACACATTGGCATCCCAAGTATTGCCTTTAGCCAAAGTTTTTCCGATGACATGGACTACACCTACAGCGCTGAATTTGCCGCCAAGCTTGCGGCTCGAGTCCTAAAAACCGGACTACCACATAAGACCGTGCTGAATGTCAATATTCCTACAGGTATACCCAAGGGTGTGCGCCTTACGGCACAAGGCACGCATCACTACGAAGATAACGTTTCCGAACGCACCGACCCCGAAGGCAAGACCTATTACTGGGTGGGCGGCACCCCTACGGGTGACCTCGAGCCGGATTCGGATTACACTGCACTCGAAGAGGGTTATATTTCGGTTACGCCTTTGCGCCTCGATTTCACGCATCGCGATTATTTTGCTACACTCGAACAAACGCTGGCAGGTATTTAGCGCAATGCTTCTAAATCGCGTTTTGCGCGTGCTAAGTCTAAAACATCAGCAGCGTCTTTGGGTTTGAGTTGAATCGCTTGCTCGAGCAGGTTTATGGCTTTACTTATGTATTTTTTCTTGTCTATTAAAATCAAACCATGTGCATATTCAACCTTGGCAATAATGCTTTCGGGGTCGTTTTTTATGCCGCGTTCAAAAAAATCAAGCGCGGCTTCTGGGCTTGCGCCATACAGCCAGCCCACACCTTTGTTCACAATTTCGGCATGCCAGAGACCGTAGGCAATCAGGCTTTCGGCGTGCTTGGGGTTACTTGCGAGCGCCGCCTCGAGCCGCTCGCGAATTTGTACGCCCAAACCCTGAGTGAGCGCCGCGAGCACCCCACGCAATTGGCTTAAACGCCCCAGGGCGCGCGCCACCTCAAAATTGGCATCGGGGTTTTTAGGCTCGAGTTCTACACCTTTGCGTGCGTATTTTTCTGACTGGACATAGAGCGGCTCTTGCTTGTTTTCGGGTACCGTTAAAGCATAGGTACTGTTTGCTCGAGCGGCAAAAGCCTGGGCTGGAGCGGTTTGAATGTCTGCAGCGAGCATTGCTGCTTCCTTGAAATTGCCTTTGGTGTAGAGCGCCCTAGCCGTTTCCAAAGTGCGATTTTGCGCTAAGCCCGATGCCGCGAACAACAAACAGACAACAAGCACTCTTTTCATGGCATACAGAATACAGCAGCGTCAATCCTCGAGTCCATGTTTTGACCTGTATACTGCCAAAGCGTGGAAGTTTTTCGTTTGATTCGTGAGCAGTGGCTACTTTTTAGTATTGGTGCAGTGTTTTCGCTGTTGATGGGTTTGAGTACCACTTTGCTACCAACCTTGGTGGTGCAACCACTTTTTGGTGATGTGATAGACAAGAGAAAGTTCGAGCTTGTAGGGGGGATTCTCTGGATAGGAGCAGGTTTACTTGCTGCGGTTATTGTAAGTTATTATGCACAAAACAGCCTCTTTGCGCTCGGAGCAACACGCTTTGCCACATTGGCGCGCGCTCGAGTTTTTGGGCAAATGCTGCGTGCCCCTTTTGGTAACGACACCGATAGCACTTCTGGCGGACGCACTGCGCGCATCAGTTTAGATGTGCGCGAACTCGAGAATTTTTACACCTTTGAGTTGCCACTGGTAGCAGGGCAGGGTTTGACCGTATTTTTGGCGCTTCTGCAACTCTTTTTACAGAACTGGCGCCTGACTTTGGGGTTTTTGGTGGTGATTGTGCCATTGGTGGTGGTCTATGGTGTTGTTGGCGCAAAGATTCAAAGTGCCTTTAGTCGCACACAAAACGCGGCAGAATTGGCAAGTAGCGCCATGAGCGAGAGCCTGACCCGACTCGAGGTGATTAAAGCCTTTGGGCTAGAAAATGCGATGCAAACACGGTTTGCTCGAGCCAACGAAGCTCAGGCAAGCGCTACCTTGCGCCGCAGTTTTTGGTCTAACCTGCACACACCACTCTCGCAGTTGATTGTAGGTGTGGCGGTGGGTACCTTAATTTTGTTGTCACTCGGAGAAATCAAAAGTGGGGCAATGCGCGGTGGGGATTTTATCGCCTACCTGACAACTTTAGTGATTTTAATTGGTCCGATGCAACTTTTTGGCTATTCTTATGCACGTTTAAGTGCAATGCGTTCTCCAGCGGGGAGCCTTCTCGAGGCGCTTGCAGCAGTTCCTGAAACTGAAGGCGGTACCCGCACTGCCCCAGAAGGTCAATGGGCAGGGGCACTTGAATTTGTAGAGGTCAGTGCCTATTACCCAAATAACCCAAACCCCGCTTTGCAGGGCTTGAGTTTTACGGTTGCACCACGCCAACTGGTAGGATTTGTCGGTGCATCTGGTAGTGGTAAAACGACGCTCACGCGCTTACTTTTGCGCTTACTCGAGCCGCAGTCTGGGCAGGTGCGTCTCGATGGGCATAATCTGCTCGAGTATCAACGTGCAGCAGTACGCCGCTCGATTGCTTTTGTGCCACAACAAGCTGGGCTTTTTGCGATGAGCGTTGGCGAGAACCTGCGCCTTGTCAAGCCAGACGCAAGCGATACAGAACTATGGCAAGTTTTAGAACAGGCTGGCTTAAAAGAAGAAATTTTAGCGCTGCCACAACAATTACACACAACACTCGGTGAGGGCGGCTCAGGGCTTTCGGGTGGTCAGCAGCAGCGTTTAGCCATTGCGAGGGCGCTCTTGACCAACGCCCCGATTCTGATTCTGGATGAGCCCACCAGTGCTTTGGATGCCCATGCCGAAGCCTTGGTGCGCGAAACCCTAGAGCGCTTGCGCGGGGAGCGCACCGTGATGGTGATTGCACACCGTCTGAGCACCGTTCAAAACGCCGACCAAATCTTTGTGCTCGAGCAAGGCAAAGTCATCGAGCAAGGACAGCACCATACCCTGCTCGAACGCGGCGGAGCCTACGCGGCGCTGGTACGCTCCGGGCAAGGTTGATGAACACACCCAAGAAATAGACGCACTCAACGACTCACTGCTCGAGACCATACCTTTTTACGAACCCGAGAAAACAATCAAAAAAACAGGTCAGTGCATCCTAGCAAAGGCACCAAAGACCCTAGTTAGTATTTCTCCCCAACGCTTAATTTGCCCTGACTGCCAACAAGTTTAGACAACAGTGGCTTTAGGCTAAATACCTGGTGGGCACAGATGAAGTCTAGGAAGCGTGTTTATGCTTTTCATTTAGCCAAGCATTCCATACTTGGTGAGATGCACCCTTTAAGCCACGCCAGCTTCGAGCAAGACCCAATCTCCAAGTTGCTGGCGGCGAAGTACCTTAAACCCGTGCTGCTCGAGCGCTGCCAAAACCAAGACCTCTCGCCCACTCGAGGTATCCCAAGTTACTTTTTCACTCGAGTCGGCTTGCTCGGTGCCCGCCAAAATACCTGTCAAGATTAAGCGTCCATCTCGGCTGAGGGCTTGTTTGTATTGTGGCATCAACATTGCGTGTAACTCGGCAAAGAGGTTTGCCACAACCAAATCAAATGGGGCTTGCGGTAAAACATCCTCCAATAAACCCGCTATAAATTCTATGTTTACGCCGTTTTGAGCGGCGTTTTCTCGGGCAACTCCTACGGTACTTGGGTCGTTGTCTACGCCTAAACACTGTGCTCCAAGTTTGGCAGCAACGATGGCTAAAATACCTGTTCCAGCACCAACATCGAGCACTTTTTTGTGTCCGAGCGGCTGAGTTTGCCCTGCCTCGAGCGGCTGAGTCTGAGTTTGCCCTGCCTCGAGCGGCTGAGTCTGAGTTTGTAGTGCCTCGATTGCCATGCGCGTGGTCTCGTGCTGTCCTGTACCAAATGCCAAACCCGGCTCGAGAATAATTTGAATGCGATTGGTTGTTTCAGGTGCCACAAGCCACGGTGGCGTGATTGTTACTTGCCCAATCTGCACAGGCACAATGCTGGCGCGGTAAGCGGCAACCCAGTCGGTGTTATCCGCCTGCTGCCAAGTGCCACCAAATGGCAGCTCGAGTTGTGTAGGAAAATACGCCAATACCGAGCCGCCATCTTCGGATAAACCCTCACAACCAGCATCCCAAAGGTCTGGAGTGATTGGGTCTAGGTTATCGAGTGTTCCGACAAGACGGTAAATGTACACAGGGTCATTCTAAGTGAAAATGCTAACAATTTGCGCTCCTTTACGGTACAATGGCTTATGGTGGTTTATGCGTCTAGATAATGCAGCGATTGTCTCGGGAGAAAACCGCATTCTGGTCACGGCGGGTTGGATTGTCGGTGTGCATCGTGACCGTCGTAAATCCAAAGGTGAGGTTCGGGTGGGTGATTCGGCACGGCGGCGCAAGCCTCCATCCGAAGTTGCAGATTTGGTGGGTACGGGGCGCTTGTGGGTCGCAAGGGGCGAATTTGAGATTTTAGAAACCGATGCCAAGCGGCACACCAAGGGTGTAACCATGCGCTTGGTGGTGGGCGATCTGCTGATGTATGTGGTCTCTCTTACACCGCTCGAGTTAGCAGGTCAGGGCTCGATGCGCTGGGCATTCCGCGCTTTGTTTGTACCAACAGACCAACAACTTGCTCGTTTACCTGTAGAAGAATTGACTCGCCCAAGTCATGCCACGCTCGAGGAACAAGCCTTTATGGCTTCACAACAGCTACGTGATGCTCCGATTGTGCCAAAGCCTGCCCCAACACCACTCTCGCCTGCTAACGATGTTATGCTCGCGCCAGCAATAGTAGCAACTACGGCAGTCGATATAGACCTGCAACTCGAGTTTGACGACTCCGAAAAACCCCAAGCAGTCAAGCCCGACAATAGCGAAAAAGCCGCACTGATGGCATACTTGCAAAGCCTTGCTTACCCCGAGGACACATCAAACTGATGTATCCATACTCCAAAATGCTCGAGTAAATCGGTTGGTTTGCACGGCTGGTTGATGTTCCAGCCCAAAGACTGCGCTAGCTCGAGTAGCACCTGGTTGGATGTCTTGCCTGATTCGCGCAGGGCACGCAAACTCAGGGCTTGGTTGCGTTTTGCGAGGCGTTGCCCTGCAAAGTCGGTCAGCAGTGGTGCATGAAAAAACCGAGGTGCAGGTTGCCCTAGTGCTTTGTATAAAACCAGCTGCCGCGCTGTGCTCGAGAGCAAATCCGCACCGCGCAGCACATGCGAAATCCGCATCTCGATATCGTCTGCGACACACGCCAACTGGTACGCCCAAGCCCCATCATTGCGCCGAATCACGAAGTCGCCCACCGTCGCTTGCACATTTTCGCGAACTGCACCGCAAATACCGTCTAAAAATTCAATCTCGAGGTCAGGCACGCGCACGCGCAGCGCCAAAGGGCGTTCTGGATGTGTTGGTGCATTGCGGCAGGTGCCGGGGTAGCGCAATTCACCAGCGTGTGGTGCGGAAACTGCATTTTGGATATCCTTGCGGCTGCAGGAACACGCGTAGGTCTCGAGTTTGGCGGCGTATTGTGCGTACAGCTCGAGCCGCTCAGATTGTGTATAGGGTGCAAAATCCCCACCGATATCCCAGCCCTCGTCCCAGTCTAGCCCCAACCAAGCTAGGTCGCGCAGAATCTGCTCTGCTGCACCGGGACGAATGCGCGAGCTGTCCAAATCCTCGAGTCGCAAGATAAAGTACCCCTTGGCGACTCTTGCCTGCAACCAGGCAAGCAGTGCCGTACGTGCATTGCCAAGGTGCATTTCCCCTGTCGGACTGGGTGCAAAGCGGGCGCGCAGCATCGCCTAAGCACCGAGGATCGCCTCTTTGATTTCGCTGAGCGTCGGTACGCGTCCGGCAATAAGCAGCCTGCCATTAACTACAAGACCGGGCGTGCTCGTCGCACCGTGAGCAAGGATACTTGGATAGTCCGTGACTTTTTCAATCGCGGCATCCAAGCCGAGTTCTTGTAGTGCAGTGCGCGTGCGTTGCTCGAGGGTTTTGCAATTGTTGCAGCCGGGTCCAAGTATTTTGATATCCATAAATCAACTCCTTATAAAAGAATGTTGAACACGTAGCCAACAAGAATAATACCCAAGCCTGTAATCCCGATAAAGGCAGCGATGAGCGGCGGCTGGAGTACGCGCCGCAAGAGGATTACTTCGGGCAAAGAGAGTGCAACCACCGATTGCATGAATGCAAGCAAAGTCCCCATTGCCAGACCCTTGGCATGCAGGGCGGTCACAATCGGTAATACACCGGCGGCATTCGAGTAGAGCGGAATACCCATCAACACCGCGACCAGCACAGCAAATGGATTATTCGCACCAGCGTAGCGCAAAAAGAAATCCTCGGGTGCCCAGCCATGAATCAGCGCACCTATTGCAATACCGACCAAAAGGTAGAGCCAAACCTTGCCAATGATGTTCTTGACTTCCTGCCAGCCGCTAGCGATGCGTTGCTCCCAATGCATACTCGTGCCCAAAAGCGCACCCTGACCAATTTTGGTCTCGAACACAAAGGCTTCGACATAGCGCTCGAGTTGAAGCCGCCCAATCACCAACCCTGCGACGACAGCCACGACCAAACCCGAAAGAACATAGAACAGCGCAATCTGCGCTCCAAACAAACCATAGAGCAACACGACTGCAACCTCGTTGACCATTGGGCTAGCAATCAAAAAGCTGAACGTCACTCCGAGCGGCACACCCGCGCCGACAAAACCAATAAAAGCCGGCACTGCACTGCACGAACAAAACGGTGTCACTACACCAAGCAAGGCAGCGATGATATTCCCCACTCCCTCGCTGCGCCCACCGAGCAAGGCACGGGTGCGCTCGACACTAAAAAAACTGCGCACGATGGTCACAACAAAGATAATCCCCGAAAGCAGCAACAGAATTTTACAGGTATCATAAAAGAAAAAGTGAATACTCGAGCCAAGGCGACTTGTCGCCGAAAAGCCCAATTGGTCGTAAATGAGCCAATCCCAAAAAGGTAGAAGGCGCTGATACGCAACCACCCAAAGCAGTGCGGCTGCGAGCAGACCGAATGGCAGGAAAATTTTTTTTGACCACACTCTAGGAAAATTGGCATTCATAGTGCTCCTGTGGATAAATTATTCAATGTTAATTGAAATAATCCACTGCTGTGCTTTTCACTCTTGTGCTTAAGCTGCGGAATTGCGGCATGAAGCTGTAAAAGCGAAATCGGATCGAGTCTGTATTCAACCCAACGCCCCGTTTTTTCTGTACGTACTAAACCCGCCTCGCGCAAGATTTTCAGGTGATGCGAAAGCAGATTGGCGGCGATTCCCAGCTTTGCCTGTAGTTGACAAGCACACAGTGCACCCTGACCAAGCAACTCGAGAATAGCAAGCCGCGTCGGGTCACCAATAGCGCGGAACTGATAGGCGCGCTCGGCATATAATTCAATCATAATTGAATTATATGCTTTTGGGCACACTGAGTCAAATGCGCGGTGGCAACAGCGCCCTGTTAACACTCCCAGCGTGCGCGACGATTCGTGCCCAAATATGCGGTTTGCGGCAAACACAAGCGTGCGCATTTGTTATGCTAGACACAATGAAGCCTTTGGTCGTTGTCAAATACGGCGGTAACGCCATGAAAAGTCTCGAGCTGCGCCGCGCTGTGGCAACCGAAATTGCTGGCTTGCGCCAGACGCACAATGTGGTGGTGGTGCATGGCGGCGGTCCAGTGATTGAGCGCGATTTAGCGCGCCTGAATATCGAATCGCATTTTTTGCGCGGTTTGCGCGTCACTACCCCAGAAGCAATGGAAGTGATCGAAAAAGCCCTGACACTGCTTTGTAAAGAACTTTCACAAGACATTGGCAAAGCCATTGGGCTGACTGGGCGCGACTCGAGCTTACTTGTGGGTGAGGCGCTCGAGCCAGAATTTGGGCGTGTGGGCAAAGTGGTGGCTGTCAATACCGAGCTGGTTTTGCAGTTGCTCGAGTCGGGAATGACGCCAGTGATTGGTTGTGTTGCCACAGATGCGGCTGGGCAGCCGCTCAACATCAATGCCGATTGGGCAGCAGGTGCGGTTGCAGGCAAACTCGAGGCACAAGTGGTGTTCCTGACCGATGTCGCGGGGGTGATGAAAGATTTTCACGACCCACAAAGCCTACACCATCGCCTCAGTCGCACTGAGGCACTCGAATGGATACAATCTGGAATTATTGCAGGCGGCATGATTCCCAAAGTCGAAGCGGCTTTGAATGCGCTTGATATGGGTGCACCCAAAGCCACAATTGCCTCGGGGATGCAGGCAGGGGTTTTACTGCAAGCGTTAAATGGTATGGCAGGCACAACCCTGAGCAATCAGATTAGGCTCCTGTAAGCTCCAGAATTTCTTTTAAAAAAGTCTGTAGGCGTGGTTCGCGCTCGAGCAGCAGAGTTAGCTCGCCCAATTGCCCCGCGTCGCGCATCTTGGTAAAGGCATCCTGAGTAAAAAAGTGTACCCACTCGACTTCGGCTCTTTGCACCAGCCAAGATAGGGCGTTTTGTACCTGCATGGCGTTACTGGCTCGAGCTGCCAAACCAATTGTGACCGCATAACGGGCGCTTGGTTCAGTGGGAAACTCAAGCGATAGGTCGCCACCTAATATCGCTTCGATTTTGGGGAGATTGGCATAGATGCGTTCAAATGCCTGAAACTCGACTTCTGTGCCTTCGCCTACAGCAGGAGCAATCGAGAGCTTTGCTCCAAGTAAACGCGAAGCCATCTCCCACGAGCGCGGGCTTGCCCAAGCGGGGCGTACCGTGTCGGGTGCGTGCAATAGGTTGGGGCGGAATACCAAAAAGGCAATGATACGCTCGTCGAGGTTGTGTTTTAAGGCATAGCGCTTAAAACTTTCCAAATCCACACCAACCTCGAGGTGTATAAAACGGTTAGCGAGTGGAGCAGGCATCTCGAAGACGCTAGCGCGGTCTTCACGTCTGTTACCAGCTGCCCAGACAAACCAACCATCTGGAAGGGTGTAAGACCCCACAGCACGGTCTAAAATCAGTTGTTGCGCAATGCCCTGCATGGTTGGGGCTGCCATATTCAGTTCGTCTAAAAACAGTACCCCCCGCCCTTTTGTGGGTAAAAACTCTGGTGGAAACCATTTTGCGACCCCTGCCTCGGCAACGGGAAGCCCGCGTAGGTCGGTAGGCGCAAGTTGTGAAAGGCGTAAATCTGTAAACTCGAGTCCATGATTGTGCGCGACCTGACGCACAATGCTCGATTTGCCAATGCCAGGTGCGCCCCAAAGCATCACCGCGATTTTCAGTTCGGCAATAATCAGGCGGCTCAAATAGTCTTCTAACTCGAGAGGGGTCATGGGGGCACATGGTACGTGGTCCAAACCTTTATGGTGTGTGATGGAATACATGATAACTGGTGTGGGTACGGCATATCTAGTAAATGCCAATGCGGCGTTGCGCAAGCGTTTACCTTCAAAAAGTCGAGCATTCAAGGTATTCTCGAGTCGAGGGTTTTGAGTAATGTGGTTTGCATCACCACAAATGCGCTGCAACGAAGCCATTTTAGAGCGTGGAGCCAAGCTACTCGCCAAAATGGCGCTTGCACTGCTGCAACCTTAGGTTGGCTGATGCGCTAACCAGCCCGTTTTAGTGAGTTCATAGTGGGCATAGCGCAGCTTGCCGCTACCCGCCACTCCAAACAACACAAAACCATTTTTCTCGAAACTGCGCCGTGCTCGAGTATTGTTTTCAAGTGTTTGTAAACTGATGTGCTCGAAGCCGCGCCTCACAAAAATATACTCGAGTGCCAATGCCAATGCCCTTGTGCCGATACCTAAGCCCCACAGGCTTTTTTCGCCAATCAAAATACCCAGCACCGCTTTTTTAGGAGACGGAACAATGTCGTAAAATTCGACACTACCAATAAAAACACCACTCTTATAAAGCGCCAATCCAATCCGCTCTCCGCTTTTTTCTTCGCCAATCACAATATTTTTAAACAACCAAAGCGGCATAAAAATGGGTTTAGCGCCATTTAAAGCAGCAATTTCGCGGTCGCGAAAATATCGGTAGAACAAACCCCAGTCTTTGGGCTGCATCTCGAGCATTGGTTTAAGCTCGAGGTCTTGGTCTACCATTGTCATATGCTTTTCCCACCTGCCATTGCCATATTCCGTAAAACAGTTTATACTCCCCGACGCGTCATCGGCGTAACGCGGTGATGGCTCTCGAACCAAGTCAGGTCCGGAAGGAAGCAGCTTTAAGGGATGCCCATCAGGTGCCGTTGCTCACCGATGGCGCACTTGTTCGTATAGTCCAATGTACATACTTGCACACGTTCAAATCATCTTATTGTGGCAATTCTGGAGTCTCGAGTAAATTGGCGGGAGCATTCACAGGAGCGCTCAGAGTGTGCAAGAATGCCACCAACTGCTTTTGCTCGAAATCAGAGAGGTTGAGTGGTTTAAGGCGGCTAACCCCAACATCGGATTTGGGTGCCTCGTTGTAATGACGCACCACCTCTTCTAGAGTAAAAAACTGCCCTGAATGCATGTAGGGATAGTGGTTTCCCACATTGCGTAGGCTTGGGGTCTTAAATGCCCCAGCAGGAGCCTGAGCCGCGTTGGTATTCCCACTGATAAGACCACAGTTACTGCTCGAATCCGAATACGGAGACCAGCAACCGAATTCAGCTTGAATCACAGCTCGTACAGCGCGCTGCCTACCTTCATCTATTTCGAGGGCTTTGGGGGTCGGCACACCAGTATTGTAGAATTTATCGTCGGTCATGCGTGCGCCTGCATGGCAACTCACGCACCCCGCCTTGCCAATAAACAATTTTGCCCCCGCAATTTCATCGGGTGTTAGGGTTGTAGGTGCATTGGTTTTTCGCAGGTTGGCAATATAGGAATCAAAGCGCGTCCAGCCAGGTTTTAATTGAGTCTCGAACGCAGCAATGGCTTTACCGATATTTACAAAAACACGGTTAATTGTGTCTTTTTCGCTATAACTGAGTTTTCGCCAGGCTTGCTGTTCGGCAGCCGTACCCGTAGGACCCGCGCGAGCGGGGAGCTTTGCCCAAACGCTTTCAGGCGGCAACTTTCCAAATACGGCTTCGTAATCTTTTTTGTACAAGCGCCGCACTACATTGGCATATTGTGCTCGAGTACCGGCGTGTTCGATTGGATTTTCCAAAGGACCAAGCGCCTGCGCCCACAAGCTATCGGCACGCCCATCCCAAAATAGCCATTGACTATAAGCGGCTCCAACCACCGAGAGGGCTTTGCGTGTACCCACACCACGCCCCTCAGAAAGTGCAAGGTTATCCACATAGTGACTGCTTGGCATATGACATGTGGCACAGGAAATATCTTCTTTGCCAGAAAAACGTGGATCATAAAAAAACTTCTGCCCTAATAAAATAGCAGCGTCATTTTTCTGATACTGATTGCTTGGGTCATTTGGAAATGCAGGCAAACGCTCGAGGGACAAAGACTCGAGTAAGGCAAGTTCGCTGCGTGTCCAAGAACCCTGCAACGCTAAAGCCACTCCCGAAATCAGAACCACAAATGATAAAGCACGCCCAAAAAACATAGCGCTATTTTATAAAAATGAACAGTGCTCAGACCTGAACTAAAGTTGGGTGTGAGGGCGCAACGTTGTTGACTAGACTAGAAAAGTGAAAAAATTGATGTTCGTTGTGATTGGTTTTTTTGGTGCTGCCCTGGCTCAGACCGAGCCTGCCTTTGAGGTGCGCCAAGTGGCACTCCCACTGGTTTCTGTGGGCGACTCCGTTGGTGCAGGCTTTGGACTCGAGGATTATCGTTTGGTGGTGAGTGGATCGAATCTCGTGCAAACTGTAGTCGAGATTTACTCGCCCAATACCAATAGTCTCGATTACACCGCCAACCGCAATACACCCAGATACTTCGGTGATGAGCTGTACGGAGAAAACCCCAACCTCAAGACCACGTTTATCCTGCGCGAACAAAACGGGCGAGTCTTGGCACGTCGCACTTTTGATGTCAGTGAACAACACGACATACAGCGCTTTTTTACTGGTGTCTTACGTCCAGGAAACTATCGTTTTCAGGTCGAGTCAAAAGGTAATGGTAAAAATGCCTTTGCCGTTCGAGCTTCGAATAATGTACGCCTCGAGGCATCGGAATTTACGGTAAACCTGCGGGGCGAAGCCGACCAAGACCAATTGGTTGGTTTTATCGATGTGCCTCAGAACGCCAAGGGGCAGACGATTGAACTGAGCAACTATGATGCGGATGGCGAAGAGGAAATGGGTTTGACCCTGATTACCCCAGATGGTGCAAGTCGCAGGCTCACGGTTTCGCCAGATGCGAAATGGGTATCTGACCAAATTCCTGTGAGCGAAGCGTCGGTTGGGAGGTGGCGTGTTGTCTCGAGGACACTGAGCACCAGCAAACAATTTTCAAATGCCTTTGGCTTGCGAGTGCGCTTAGGCAATGAAGCGCTTTACACTTCCTTTCCAGGTTTTGAATCGCCAACCAATGTCAAGGTCAATATCAAAGCTGTTTCTTGCGGTGCCGAAATTGAACTGCCGACCCAAACCATTCGCATCAACGGCAATGAGGCGAAAACAGGGGATATCGTACCTGTCAGCGCGGGCAGGCTCGAGATTCAAGCCCCTCAGCTGGCAGGTGCACGCCTCAAACCCTTCAAGGCAGTCGCCATACAAGACCAAACCACCGAGATTAACCTCGAGTATCTTGTGTTACAGCGCATTGTCTTAACTCCAAAGCCGATTGGAAGCAATGGCGAATTAACCACGACTGTCTCTACACAATTTCCGTACCCAATTCCAACCAAAGCCTTGCTCGAGCTACCCGAAGGTGTGACCACCAGCGCACAGGAACTCTTTAGCGAAGCACTGATTTCTGCGGATAACCCCATGGTCTGGACAGTACCCATCAGCAACTCAAACCCAAATCCAGAAGCCAGAGCCATTGCCCGTCTGGCAAGGGAATGCGGCGGCAGTCACGCCATCTCGGCAGTGCGCTAAGCAATACAGCATAAAAAACCCCCCGCTTTTGCGGGGGGTTCTAGCTTTGAGCTACAGGCTGGTTATTTTTATTCTTAAGCAGCTTTTTTGTACACGCCGGCTTGTTTCATCAAACGGCGGGCGGTGTCGGAGGGTTGTGCGCCAACGCTCAACCAATACTTGGCGCGCTCGACCTCTACAGAAAGCCAGTTTTCTGTGGTTTTGCGCGGGTCGTAATGACCCAAATTCTCTAAGTAACCACCATCGCGCTTTTGCTTTTGGTCGGTGACAACGAGGCGGTAGTGCGGGTTGTGGGCGTTGCCCATGCGGGTAAGGCGTATTTTTAACATAATTACTTTCTCCTGCGCGAAATCTCGAGGGTGTTACGCGACGGAGCGCAACAACATACGACGGGTTCCAGCAGCCACGCAGCCCGTCGACAGCCTTGAGAGACTAGCATCTTTGAGTAAAATACTCAAGGGTTAATTGGATAACTCTTTCTCGAGTGCCTTTTGTACTTCGTTCGCGGCGCGTTCGCCAGCCTCTATAGCACCTTCGACATAACCGTAGTACCAAACAGCAGTCTCGGTACCAGCAAAATGGATTCTCCCAATCGGTTCGCGCAATTCTTCAAAGCCATTGGTCATCACCCCGGGCGGGGCATAGCATTGGTAGCCGCCGCCAATGAACGGTTCGGTGAGCCAGTCATGGTCAAAATAATCGCGCGGATAGAGGGCTTCATCGCCATAAATCAGCGCTAGGTTCTCGAGCACCGCACGGCGGCGCGTTCCGGCGGGGCGGTCTGACCAAAAGACGGCATCGTCTCCGCCGATAAACGCGACCAAGGCGGGGTGCTTATCGTCGTGGCTCGAGGCATCCATTGCGTGGTCGAAAATTAGGTTGTCGGGGTCTATGGCTTTGAGGGTCTGGTTGCGCCAGAATGGGCGGTCGTAAATGGCAAAGCACTTGATTACACTGCCCATTTCGAGACGCTGCATCAGCTTCATGCGGCGGCGCGGCAGCACAGGGTCAAAATCGATGCGCTGAGCTTGGTTGGGCGGAATCGCCAAAATAACGTGCTTGGCGTTGACATTAAACCCTTCGGCAATCACGCGCACGCCTTGTTCAAAATGCTCGAGTTCGTAGGCTTGGCAGTTCAGGTGTACGCGTTCGCCGAGTTGCTGCGCAATTTTGGTACAGATTGTCTGCATCCCTTCGCGCAAACGCAAGGTGTGGTTGCCACCATCTAAATCTATCAAGTCCTCAAAACCACCCGCGCTGCGAATGCTGTAAAGCAAAAACAACATCGAGAAATCCTTGGGTTCGATGGTGTATTCGGTGCGAATGAGTTGGTCAAAGAGGTGGCGCAAATATTCAGACTCGAGATTTTGGCGTTTCCACTCTTCAACGCTCATGACATCGAGTTCTGAGGCATTTGGGGTTTCGGCAGGGCGTTCGACGTTAACCTGATCCACCAGCCAAGAAATTTTGGCGGTGTACCACGCCCACTCCGATTGGGTGAGTTTATCCATACTCGAGAGCGGTTGAGCGGTCAAATCCATGCGCCCGGTCTCGTTTTGGCTAAAAGTAGCTAAGCCAAGTTCTTGTACCAAGCGCGTTACGCGCCACATTTCCGGTCCAAGCCACTGCCCACCTAAATCAAACGCCGTGCCGTCTGGTAAAACTTTGGTCAGAAGCCGCCCGCCTACCCGAGGTGCTGCCTCGAGTATAACAACATCCAAACCCGCTTCGATCAATTTTTGAGCAGCAATCAGCCCACTTACTCCCGCGCCGACAACCACCGCATCCGTGGTGATTTCTTGCGATGGCATACATCTCACATCTCCTTAAGATTCACGCTGCACCCATGATACTCCTTTAGAACGCATTTGGGCAAACCAAACGCGCTTCTTGGATAGCAAAGCTTTGGTCGGTTCAGATTTGAAGGTCTTGTTTTGTGGGTCGGGGCTGTTACCCACGAACTCGAGCACAGCAAACCAAGATAGACCACATCATCAAAAAAGTATCCAAACGGCTAGACTTTATACGCTTTTTGCACTACAATTTAGACTAAGTATAAATTTTTTAAGGAGACCTACATGAAAATCAAAAAAGCTGCTGTTGTTGGCTCTGGTACGATGGGCGCAGCTGTCGCTGCGCACCTTGCCAATGCTGGCATTCCCGTCTTGCTGCTCGATATCGCTGCCCAAGGCAACGACAAAAACGAAATCGTCAAAAAGGGGCTCGAGCGGGCACAAAAAGCCAAGCCTGCCGCCTTTATGCACCCCAAAGCTGCACAGCTTATTCAGATTGGTAACCTTGAGGACGACATCGAAAAGCTGCGCGATGTCGACTGGGTATTTGAAGCCATTCTCGAGCGTTTGGATATAAAACAAGACTTCTGGGCAAAAGTCGAAGCCACCGGCACAAAAGCCATTGTCAGCAGTAACTCGAGCGGTATCCCGATGCACTTACAGATTCAAGAGCGCAGCTTGGAATTTAAGCAGCGTTTTGTTGGTACACACTTTTTTAACCCACCACGCTACCTAAAACTGCTCGAGGTGATTCCTACCCCAGACACCAAGCCAGAAGTGATTGCTGCTGTCTCTGAGTTTGGCGATAAGGTACTCGGTAAAGGTGTCGTTGTAGCCAAGGACGTGCCGGGCTTTATCGCTAACCGCATCGGCGTGTGGGGTATGACCCAAACCATCCGCGATGCCGTACAACTTGGCTTGCGCCCCGATGAGGTAGACGCCTACTTGGGGACGCTGATTGGACGCGCGAGCAGCGCGAGTTTTCGCACCAACGATTTAAGCGGTTTGGATATTGGTTTAGCGGTCGCTAAAAACCTTGGAGCAAGCACCGAATTTGATTACACTCCTGCACCTGTGCTCGAGAAACTCGTGGAGATGGGGCGCTTAGGCGAGAAAACCGGCGAAGGCTTTTTTAAGCGCATCAAAGGCAAAGACGGCAAAAGCGTGATTTTAACGCTTGATTACGAAACCTTTGAGTACAAAGACAATGGCAAGGTGCGCATACCAGACGAAATCCGCAATCTGCCCGGTTTTATCGAGCGCACCAAAGCGCTCCTAAAACTCGAGAACAATATTGGCGAATTGGTGCGGCGCAATGTTTATGGTTTGATTTGGTTTGCAGCTAAAAACATTCCCACCTGTGCCGATACCGTGTTTGAAGTGGATAACGCCCTCAAGTGGGGCTTTAATTGGGAAATTGGCGCATTTGATTTAGCAGATGCACTTGGTCACGATCAAGTGATTGCCGGTATCAAAGCACTGAGCTTGGATGTGCCGCCTTTGCTCGAGCAAGGTAAGCCTTTCTATGCTGCTAATAGTAAACCCGAAACCGAAGGCTTTATTGTCTTGCGCGACCTCAAGCGCGATTCGAGTAAGGTTGTTAAAGCCATGCAGGGTGCAAGCCTTGTAGATATCGGTGACGGTGTAGCACTGCTTGAATTCCACTCCAAAGCCAATGCTCTTGGCGAAGATGCAATTCGCATGATGGCATTTGCCCAAAATGCAGTACGCGAAAATTTTGTGGGTTTGGTGGTGGGTAACCAAGGCGATAACTTCAGTGCAGGCGCAAATTTGGCACTGCTTTTGATGCAAGCCCAAGAAGGTGACTTCGACGAAATCGAAATGGGTATCCGCCAATTCCAGCGCTTCACCACCAGCATGCGCTATAGCCCCTTCCCGACTGTGGCGGCACCATTTGGTCTGACCTTGGGTGGTGGCTGCGAACTCTCGCTCTATGCTGACCATGTGCAAGCGCACGCCGAGTTGTATATGGGGCTTGTCGAGGCAGGTGTGGGCTTGATTCCAGCAGGCGGTGGCTGTACCGAAATGCTGGCGCGTTTTTCTGAGCAGCTCTTGCCCAATGAGGATTCGTTTAGTGCGGTACGCAAAGCATTTGAGCAAATCGCCCTCGCCAAGACCAGCAGCAGTGCACTCGAGGCACGCGACCTAGGCTACCTGAAGGTATCAGACGGAATCTCGATGAACCGCGACCGCTTGCTTGCCGATGCCAAACAAAAGGTGCTCGAGTTAGCAAAAAATTATATCCAGCCACAGCCTCGAACCGAGATTATCGCCATGGGCGAGAGTGCGATTGCCAACCTTAAAGTGGCGGTGCATGGTTTGCAGTTAAGCCGCCAGGCATCCGAACACGACGGCGTGATTGCCTTACAAATTGCCAAAATCTTGGCGGGCGGCAGCGCCAACCGCCAGCTCAAATTACCCGAGCAGCACTTTTTAGACCTCGAGCGCGAGGCATTCTTGTACCTTTGCGGCACACGCAAAACCCAAGAGCGCATCGCTCACACGCTCAAAACGGGTAAGCCGTTACGCAATTAAGGCATCCCAAGCCGTAACCCAAGCATGAAGGAGTTATCCCATGAATGACGCTGTTATCGTATCCGCCGTCCGCACCGCTGTCGGTCGCGGTATCAAAGGTACACTCGCCAACACCCGCGCCGACGACCTCGCGGCAATTGTGCTCAGGGAAGCCGTCTCGAGGGCAGGTGTCGCCCCCGAACTGGTCGAGGATGTCTTCCTTGGTTGTGCCATGCCCGAAGGCTCGCAGGGCTTAAACTTCGCCCGTTTGTCCAGCCTGCGCGCAGGCTTGCCCGACTCTGTGGCTGGCGTAACCATCAACCGCTTTTGTGCCTCGGGCTTGCAGACCATCGCTATGGCTGCCCAAGCCATCCGCGCTGGCAGCAACGATTGCATCATCGCTGGCGGAGCCGAAAGCATGAGCATGGTACCAATGTCGGGCTTTGCTTTTAGTGCCAACAATGCACTCGTAGACTCGAGACCCGGTGCATATATCGGCATGGGTCATACCGCCGAAAATGTAGCCGACAAATACGGCGTAAACCGTGCCGATATGGATGTCTTTGCTTTTGAGTCGCACCAAAAAGCCGCTGCCGCAATAGATGCGGGCAAATTCAAGGACGAAATTGTGCCTGTCTCGGTGCGCGTGGACAAAATCAAGGGCACAAAAGTCGTATCACACGAGATTATCTTTGATACCGACGAACTGCTGCGCCGCGAAACCACCGTAGATGGTCTAAGCAAATTGCGCGGCGCGTTCCGCGAGGGCGGCAGCGTGACTGCGGGCAACTCGAGTCCATTTTCTGATGGTGCGGCAGCAGCCGTCGTCATGAGCGCTGCCAAAGCCAAAGAATTGGGCTTGCAGCCTCTGGCGCGTTTTGTCAGCTTTGCCAGTGTGGGTGTAGAACCCGAAATCATGGGCATTGGTCCTGTAGCAGCTGTACCAAAGGCACTCAAACAAGCTGGTCTAACGCTCAAGGATATTGATTTATTCGAACTAAACGAAGCCTTCGCGGCTCAGGCATTGGCAGTGGTGCGCGAGCTTGGCATAGACCAGAGCAAGTTAAACGTCAATGGTGGGGCTATTGCCTTAGGGCATCCCTTGGGTTGTACGGGCGCAAAACTCACCGCAACCCTGCTGTCCGAATTGCGCCGTCGTGGTGGACGTTATGGTATGGTCACGATGTGTGTTGGTGGTGGGCAGGGTGCGGCGGGGATTTTTGAACTGCTGAATTAAAGGCTCGCCGAATCGGCGGATATCAGACCGACTTCGGCTAACCACGCATCGAGCTTTGCGCGCGAAAAATTGCTCATGCTCGCGGCATGACCGTTATAACTTAAAGTTGGGACACTGCGCCTGCCGTTATTGATGCGCATCACAATTTCGGCAGCGCCTGGGTCTTGCTCGATGTCTATTTCGGTGTAGGCAATACCCTTTTGCTCGAGAACGCGTTTGGTCACGCGGCAATCACCGCACCAACTGGTAGTGTACATGGTAACCATGGATTCCAGCCTAACACTTGTTTTTTGGTCTTAGGGTTTTTTGGCTAACATTGTTTTCGCATTGCTCACTCGAGCTTTTTACTTTTTCAGGATTGCCTTTGCTACCCGTTCACCCTCGAGATAAGCACCATGAAAACTCTGTGGAGCGCGAATGCTGGTGTGCTCTCCAGCCAACCAAATCTTGCCAGCGAGCGGTTCTTGCAAAGCGTTGCGCGCATTTGCGGGGTTTGCACCTGTGGCAAACGAGTAACTGCCCAGCGCAAAAGGATCGCGTCCCCAGCGCGAACGCTGTGCGGCAATTGGGTTTGGGGCATCGGGGAAAATTCCACGCAGCATGGTCATTGCACTTTTAACAAGGCGAGTATCGTCTAGGTCGTTGGTTTTGCGCCCTTCAACCCCACCGTTAAACAGCATTAGCGCAGGAATTTTTGTAAAGTTATGCAGATTTAGGGTATCAACCCATCGCCCCGCTTGGACAAGTTGAGGTAGCTGCACCGTGTAGTTTGTGTTTTCCCAGAACACTTCGGGAAAACGCAAGACTAATTTCTCGAGCGAACCCATACGCAATTCTTGCAGGGCTTGCTGCCATTTATGAGGAAGCGTTGGCAGCCCGATACTCCCTGCCTGCAAAACGCCTAGTGGAGCGGTGAGCACCACATGATCGGCTTGAATTGTGGTGTTGCCAACCTTGACTGCAACACCTGAATTGGTGAACTGCAGCGCGTTCACAGCACTACCCAGACGAATGACCCCACCGAGTTGGCGAATTTGCTTTGCCAAGAATTCGGGCAGCAAGCCCACCTGCCCGGGCAATAACAAATCACCGCCCTCGAACCCGTCCCCCTCGAGATAGCCGGCAATACTCAGTTCGTTTGGCGGGCTTCCCCAGTTGTGCTCAATCTCGGAAGACACCGCGTATGCCAGCATTCGCTGTTGGTTAGAACTTAGATTGCGCTCGAGTTTTTTAATCACTTCGGCAACCTTGAGCGCTGGCTGGTCTTCGTGCTGCTCGAGTGTGGTATGAAGCCGTTCAATCAAACGGTCGAGTTGGGTATCTTCGGTTTGGCTCAATTCTTTACCCTCTGCCCAATAGCGCTGCACCGAATCGTAATCAAAGAGCACAGGCGATGCCCCAGCTTTTTTTGCTAAAGGTACCAAAGGGTTTTTATCTTGTCCATGAATCCAAGAGCCACCTAAATCCACGGGTAAATCAGACCACACACGGCTTGTCCATGCCCGACCACCAATGCGTTCTCGAGCCTCGAGCAACGTCACTTGGACGTTATTTTCTAGCAGGTGCAGCGCTGCATTTAAGCCCGCCAAACCTGCACCAACCACCACTACATTTGTTTTTTGCACTGCCTTTTTTGCCAGGGCAAACCGGCTGCTAAACGCTAGGGGTGCTGCACCCAGAACCCCCAAAAACCGACGACGATTCATGCTTGTATTCTACACCGTTCGAGCAATGCCATTGCGTTCAAAACCAACCCCAAACCGCACTACTGCGGTGCGAGTTCA
>JBKBVO010000207.1:0-3966 GCA_046289535.1 Deinococcales bacterium
GTGCGGGTGTGGGTGCGACTCGAGCCGCCGTGGACGCTGGTTGGAGACCCTACGCCGAGCAGGTTGGTCAAACCGGCAAGACTGTGCAGCCCAATGCCTACTTTGCGATAGGTGTTTCTGGTGCGGTGCAGCACTTGTCTGGCATGGGCAAGAGCAAAAATATTATTGCAATCAATAAAGACCCCGAAGCCCCTATTTTTAAGGTCGCGGATTACGGGATTATTGGCGATTTGCACGCGATTATGCCGGCGCTGATTGAAGCCGCCAAAAAACTAAAAGATTGAATCGCTTGATAGCTTCTCAACATTTGCACAATCAGCCTCATGCAACGTTCTCGGGTTCAAGTGGGGCTGATTCTTTTTGCTGCCCTCAGCTTCCGGTATATGGCTTATTTGACGAAAACGGCAAGGCAATCATCAGCCAAGACCCCGATGAAACCCATACTGTGCTCTGGGATGGCAAAATGCAGAATATTGACCACTACCACATGAGCGCAGAACATATTTGGTGGGATGCTCTCGCGGGGTAACAGCCGCGTGTCCCTAGGAGACAGAAGCACTCTCGGCATCCATTTTAGCTTTGAGTTCTTTGCGTTTCTCGAGCATTTCTTGGATGGTCTGACGCAGGTTTTTGCCAGATAGCGGCTTATTCACAAAAGCGTCCGCCCCTGCAAGTTTGGCGCGTTGGCGCGATTCGTCGTCGGTGTGCGCAGTCAGAATAACAATTGGGGTGGCACGCAAGCGCGAAACACGCTTCGCTCTCGAGCAGACTTCGATTCCATCCAAAAAAGGCATCGTCACATCGAGGATCATCAGGTCTGGGGTGTTATCTTTGAGCCACGCGAGCGCGGCACGCCCGTCGTTGGTTTGGATTACATTGTGACCATCGGCGGTGAGGATCATTTCGAGCAAACTGCGAATTTGTTCGGAGTCGTCTGCGGTTAAAATGTCTGCCATAAGGTATTCTAACGCAATCTAAACAAAAAAGTGAAACACACCCGACACTATATTTTCACAAATGATGTACTAAAATATGCAAATGGATATTCAAACATGGCAACCTCTGAGCCAACTTGCCAAAATCCGTGAGCGCGTCTCTCAGATTTCGCACCGTGCTGGCTGGTCACCTGCCGCCGATTGGTTTGCGAGCGAAGAAGATTTATTACTGGTTTTGGACGCACCGGGACTAGACCTTTCGATGCTCGAGCTTAGCCATGATGGCAATACGATTACCATCGAAGGTAGCCGTGAGAATCTTGACTACGGTGAACGGCTGCATGGTGAACGCCCTTTGGGGAGCTTTAGCCGCGTATTCGAGTTGCCACACCCCGTAGAAACAGGGAGTGGTGTTGCCCAATACCGCGCAGGACAACTCGAGGTGCGTTTTCGGCGGCTTGGGCGCACCATTGATGTGGGTTGATGATTCAGGTTGCGGTGCTGTTTTTGTATCTGCTATACAGCTTGGTGCTGGCACAGGTTGCTGATCTTGGTCTGCTGCGCAACCGCATCGAGCAAGGTGACTACTTGAGTGCTATTCCTCGGCTCGAGGCGCACATCAGGGCGCGTCCAAGCGATGCAGAAGCGTTTTTTTTGCTCTCGAGGGCGCTGTACTTGTCGGGTGGTACGGTCAACTTATCACGTTCGGAAGATGCTATTAACCAGTGTTTTCGTCTCTCGAGCCTACCCAAAGCTGAATACTACTGGCAGCGCGGTTTGGTGCGCGCGAGCAACAATCGCCTTAAGGAGGGTTTGCTCGATTTGCGTGTTGCAGCGAGTAGCAATGTTCGGGCTACGCCCAAAGAACTGGTGCGATATGCGATGGACTGGGGTGCAATCGCATGGCGCAGTGGCGATTTAGCGCAGGCGCTCGAAGCCTACCGCCGTGCAAGCCGTTTAGACCCAAACCAGCCACTTGCCTTACTGCACCAAGGCACACTTTTAGTGGCAACCAACAACCCGAGTGAAGCCGAAAGTGTGCTCACAAAAGCCATTGGTTTGATGCAAACGCCTAAATTGCACCCCAGTCTACCCGAAGCCTTTTATTGGCGCGGTAGGGCGCTAGAACTTCTAGGCAAACCCGATGCTGCAAAAGAAAACTACCGCCGCGCGCTCGAGTTCAACCCCAACCATAGCGCTGCCAAAGCCGCACTCGAAGCACTGCGCTAGCGCAAATCGTATTCGCGCCCTTTCCAAATAATTTTGCCTGCTTCAAAGCGGCGCAGGCTCTCGAGTCCTATCAGACCCCACAATAGAATTCCGAGCGGATGAAGCGGTGTCCAAAGCAGCGAATAGCGGTTTTTGATGTCCGAGAGCAGGCGTGCGAGCAGTGAGCAAAAAATCGCTATCGGTGCCAAATCCCAAAAAGGAAGCAGCAACCACGGCAACACATAAAACAGCAAGTTAAAAGCCATTGCCGCAAAAAAAGCGGCTCGAGAGGCACCGAAAGCGGGGTAGACATTCTTGGCGTAGCCCTCGAAGGCTTCTGCGCTCGAGTTGTACATCTTGGTCGAGATCGCATTTGCGCCGTTTTGCAACGAGAAGCGCCCGCGCTGTTTTTTGACTGCTCGAGCGAGTGCCATATCTTCGATGATACTGTGCCTCACCGCTTGGTGCCCGCCAATTTTTTGATACATGGCTTTGGTAAAGGCCAAGCATTGCCCGTTGGCTGCCACTGCCACAGTGAACATCCGCCACGGCACAAAAAAAAGTGGTAAGAATGCCAGCAGGCTCCACTGTTGAAGCGGCTGAATCAGTTTTGAAATCGGGTCGTGCACCTCTTGGGCTGCCCACGCGCAGAGCGCATCGCTGTGCTCGAGTTGCGCGGCGATTGCCGCGGCGGTAAAAGGCTGCCATGTCGTGTCGGCATCGGTAAAAATCAGGACTTCGCCGCATGCGGCTTTTGCAAGCTGATGACATGCCCAATTTTTGCCAAGCCAGCCTTCGGGCAAAGCTGCGCCGTGCAGCACGTGTAAGCGCGGGTCGGCGAGCCGTTCGAGAACGGCTGTGGTATCGTCTTCGGAGCGGTCATCGAGCACCAGAATCTCGAGATTTGGAGCATTTTGCGCAAGCAAACTGGGAATCAGGCGCTCGAGATTGCGCGCTTCGTTACGTGCAGGAACGAGTACACTGATTTTTAGGCTCGAGGGGCGTGGGGTCAGGGTACGCCAAAACCTCGAGTTCAAAAGTGCGAATAAGGCAAACAGCGCTTGCATTACAAGATAAATGGTCTCGAGGAGCATTTAATCCTTGAGTAATCCCCGCGCCATCACCACGCGCTGGATTTCGTTTGTACCTTCGTAAATCTGGTTTAACTTCACGTCGCGCAGCAGTTTTTCTACCGGGTATTCGCTCACATAGCCATAGCCGCCGTGAATCTGAATCGCTTCGTTGGCGGCATCGAATGCCACATCCGAAGCATAGGCTTTGGCAAGTGCCGCTTCGATGCTGTGTGGTTTGTTGTTATCTACCAACCACGCAGCCTTTTGGGTAGCAAGTCGGGCTGTCTCGAGTCCCATATACATATTGGCGAGTTTTTGCTGAATCATCTGAAAGTCGCCAATTGGTCTGCCAAAGGCTTCACGTGCTTTGGCATATTTGACGCTCTCCTCGAGCGCACGCCGCGCGATGCCCACACTTCCAGCAGCGACAGGAATACGGGTTTTGTCTAGGGTTTTCATCGCTATCTTAAAGCCATCGCCAACGCCGCCCAGCATGTTTTCTTTTGGCACACGCACATCCTCAAAAACGAGTTCGGCAGTGTAGGTCGCACGTTGCCCCATTTTGTGATGGATTTTGTTGTGGCTAAAGCCTTTTGTACCTTTTGGCACGACAATCGCGACTGTACCTTTAGCTTTTAGGGTGTAATCCACGCTGGCAAACACCACCGTGAACTCGGCAATACCGCCGTTTGAAATCCACATTTTTCTGCCGTTAATGAACCATTCGTCGCCATCTAAAAAAGCTTTGG
>JBKBVO010000208.1:0-3826 GCA_046289535.1 Deinococcales bacterium
CCAGCAAACTTAAACAGCCCGATGTACTCACCGAGTGTGCCGAAGAATTCACCGAAGACAACGCCAAAAATGATACTCCAAACGCCCATCCAAACAAGCAGTTTGGAAATACCGTTCAGCTTTTCGGAGCCAAGGTTTGCACCAAAAAGGTCAATTTTGAGGCTTTTGCCTGCCTTTGCCATATTACCGAGTAAAAACGACAAGCCAAGCGAAACCAAGCCGTAACCAACGTCGCCAATAATCCAGCCAAACAAAATTGGGAAAAAAATCGCCAAGACCCAGGTCGGGTCGAAGGTACCATACGCCGGCAGCGGCAAAATACCCAAGAGCGATTCAAATGGCTTCACAATATTGTTATTTTCCAGCTTGACCGGAACATGATCAGCGTGATGATGTGGCGCGTCGGAGAACTGATAAATCACTTGCCCCTTCAGCGACGAGAGCGCCCGCTCGAGTTGTACATGGTTGGCTTTTGGAATCCAGCCACGCACTGCAAAACCGTATTTTCCTGCCACACTCGAGCCAAGTGCCTCGAACCGCGCCAACTCGTCCTTGATTTCAAGCCGCGCTGCCGCCAAAGCACCCGCATGATTATCTTTGAGATCCTCTATGCTCGAGAGAATCCCCTGCATTTCTTCTGGGGCGGTACGCGCACGCTGATCCATTTGAGCGGCGGCATCGGCATAGTTCATGCCTTCAAAGCGCCCGGGGAAACGCAACTCACTCAAGCCTGCCCGAGACACCAAACTGCGCGCGACGCTGGCATCTTGGCTACGAACCGCCAAGACCGCCGCCGAGCCTTTTCCAATGGGCTGATGACCGAGCTCATAGCTGATATTTGACTCGCGCAACAGCGCTTCGAGCTTATCTTTTTCTTTTGCATCCGCAAAGGACAACCCAATGGCGGCAACTCGCCCGCTCTTACCCAAACCACTACCGAGCTCGCCCAAAACACGGGCAAGACTAGAAAAAGTACCGATTACCGAAAGCTCTTGCGACAATTCACTGCGTTCGGCTGCCAACACATCACTGCGTGAACCGACCTCCTCGAGCCATGGCTCGAGCGCCAAGCTACTCAGTTTTTTAAAGTCTGGTTGGGCTTCGCTCGCACCAAGCGCAGCCAGCGCTGATTCAGTCCGAGCGAGCATACGCTCCAAATGGGCTTTGCGTGCAGCATCTGCACCTTCAAGGATTGTGCGTGGGACTTCAGTGTCTTCCAATGGATCTATTTGCACCACTGCCGCTTCTTGAAGAGCACGAATCACTTCTAAGTTGTCTCGTTTGCGTCCGAGAATCAGGATTTCGGACATTTCTGCAATTGCCATGCCGAACTCCTTTAGGGCAGTACCTTAGAAACGATTTGCTGCACCGCACCTGCAACCTTACCGCTGGCGGCGGATGCTATTGCTTGGGCAGCAGCTTGCGCCGCTTGTAGACCAGCTTCAAAAATAGACCGCTCTTCGTTCTCGCGCCGCGCTTTGTATTCAACCTCAAGCGCTGCAACATCCGCTTCGGCTTTTTGCAACAATTCTTTAGCCTTGGCTTCGGCTTCGGCGATGATTTTCTGCGCCTCTTCCTTAGCCTGATTGACTTTTGCAGAAAGCTGTGCTTCGCGCATGGCGAGTTCTTTTAACACTCCAGTATTGGCTTCCAAGACTTCCCTCCTCTCTGGGCACAAACAAAACTCGAGTTTGGCTCGAGTACCTTGTGCAAGTTGTCAAAAACACCGAGTTAACTCTTGTAAAACCTGTTTACTTAGAGAACATCACTCTTAGGCGATAGTTTCCAGTATTTGCGTGAGGGCATATGTCCAAATGTTAGATTCATTTCAGTTTGATTGTACGAAAGCCCGAATCCAGTGCATCAAACAACACTAACTCGGAAATTCTCACCTCGAGTCCAAGTAGAAGCTTGAGAGCATTGGTTGCCATTAAAGAGCCGATAACCCCGAGAAGCGGAGCCAAGACCCCTATTGTATTGCAGTCATCACGTGGGGTTGCATCGGGGAAGGCTTGGCGCAAGGTGTGTTGCCAACCAAAGACCGCACTCATTCCCGTGAAGCCTTCTGCGGCTCCCCAGACATGATACTTTTTTAAAGAGCTGCAAAAATCCGAAACCAGATGGCGTGTCTGGATGGTATCTGAGCAATCGAGCACCAATTGGCTCGCTCCAATGGCATCCTCTGCGTTAGAAGCAGTAAATTTACCCACTGGCTCAAGCCGTACTTCGGGGTTTTGAGCGCTCAGGCGCTCTAAGGCAAGCTCGAGTTTGGGCTGCCCAATACCGTGTGAGTCGTATAAGAACTGGCGCTGCAGATTAGAAAGTTCTAAGGTATCGAATTCAGCAATACGAATCCTACCCACGCCACTCGAGACAAGATAGGTTAAAACAGGGCTGCCCAACCCCCCCGCACCAACCACCAAAACACTCGAGTCACGCAATTTTTCAACACCGTTCAAGCCGATTTCGGGCAGTAAAACTTGCCTCGAGTAGCGCTTGAGCTGTTCACGGGTAAAGCTCATGTTGTACCTACTTGATACACAACTTGCCCTTCGACCCAAACCTTAGCGACATCTGCACTGCTGCCCAGGGTAAAAATGCCCGCCAACATCCGCTCTAGGTCGGAGGCATTTTGAAATAAAATCTCGAGTGGGGTGTTTTTGGCTGGCTGTATCAGCACCGCATCAAATGCCTTACCGCTCGAGAAATCCCCTGTCTGCTCTTGTAGGTCAAGCGCCTCTGCACCAGCCAATGTTGCAAGGTACAAAAGCTGCGCCACCTTTAATTTGTAGCCATTGGGCATTTGCTGCTGCATCATATAGGCTTGTAGCGCTTCTTTAGGCATACCAAAACCAGTACCACCGCCGACATCGGTACCAAGCGCAACGTGCACACCGTGCTCTAAGTGGCGCTTAAGTGGAAAAAATCCGCTCCCCAAACTCGAGTTACTACAAGGGCAGTGCGAAACACTCGCTCCGGCACTCGCCATGCGCCCCAATTCTGAATCCGTGGCGTGGATATTATGCGCCAGCACCGAACGGCGTGCGACCAAGCCAAAACGCTCGTAGCTCTCGAGATAATCTTTGCCAAACTGCTGCTGCACAGTACGGACTTCTTCTGTGTTCTCGTTGATATGGCTGGTAAAGCGCAAGCCTTCAAATTCGTGGTACAACGCCCCGCATGCCTCGAGTATTGCTTCGGAAGCAGAAAGCGAAAAGCGTGGTGTGACGGCATACAATAAGCGTCCGCGCTGGTGAAAAGTCTGAATCAGCATCTTGCCTTCGGTGTAGACAGCTTCGGGCGTAGTGTGTAATTCAGGGCGCAGCAAGCGGTCTGAGACAACCTGCCCCGCCACAATTCGCAAGCCAGAATTTTCCGCCTCGGTAAAAAACTCGTGCATAGCACTCGCAAAGTGGCTGCCAAAAACCAGCGCGGTGGTGGTACCGTGACTGGCAAGCCCATACAGGAATTCCCGCGCCACCGTTTTTGCATGGCTACGACTCGAGAACTTGACTTCTTCTGGCAGGGTGTTGACTTCTAGCCACTCGAGCAGTGCCATGCCTAAGCCGCCCAGCACTCGCCCCTGGGGATAGTGAATATGGGTGTCTATAAAGCCAGGTAAAAGCACAGCACCACGCATATCCTCGAGTTGTGCAGTGGGATATTTTAGGGCGATACTGGAGTAGTCGCCCATCTCGAGAATCACGCCATTTTGCACGACCACTGCACCATCGTCAAAGGCAACCAAAGCCCCTGGGTTTTGAAAAGCGTTTTGCGGGGTGTGCAATACACTTGCACGGTAAAGGGTTAGATTTTGCATTGTGTT
>JBKBVO010000014.1:0-19789 GCA_046289535.1 Deinococcales bacterium
AAATACCCGAGCTGCATACCCGTTAAGCCAACTCGAGAATGCACGACTTCCAAGTTTGGGGGGGCATCCCAAACACATTGTTTTTCTGGCGGCTGACGCTTTTGGTGTGCTTCCTCCGCTTGCTAAACTGACACCCGAACAAGCGATGTATTATTTCTTAAACGGCTATACCGCTAAAGTCGCTGGCACCGAAAAAGGGGTCACCGAGCCGCAAGCTAGCTTTGAAACCGCTTTTGGAGCGCCGTTTCTGACTCGAGAACCGCATATATACGCCGATTTGTTGCGCGAAAAAATTGAACAGCACGGTGTTCAGGTCTGGTTGGTAAATACTGGTTGGAGTGGTGGAGCATACGGCGTAGGCAGTCGTATCAGCATTAAGCACACCCGCGCTTTGGTGCGGGCGGCATTGAGCGGTGAACTCGAGCGGACTCAATTTGTGCGGCACCCTATTTTTAATTTGGCAATGCCGCTCGAGGTACACGGTGTTCCAAGTGCGGTCTTAAATCCACGCGAAACATGGGCGGATGGAGCCGCCTATGACGCTCAAGCGCAACGTTTGGCAGCAATGTTTGCTGCCAATTTTAAGCAGTTTGAAGGTTTTGTATCCGAGGCTGTGCTCAAGGCTGCACCGCGTATTGTGTCGGCATGAAAATCAGGTATTCGTCCAAAAAATGAAAGTCGAGGGCATTGTGCCACAAGCACCAACTCCCGTTTAGAGTCGGAGATTGCTTGCCCATCTCGAGCTGTATTGTGCATTTACTGTCTGAATTCAACTCGACATTTCCCGGTACCACGGTCATCCCGCTAAAGTCAAACCTAAGTCGTCTCTATTCCGACAGCAAAAATCTGGTTACCTCTGTGCTCGAGTTGAATCCGAGGCAGGGGTTTTAATGCTGGTCCAGATACACTTTTTCCTGCTAGTTCTGGGTCAAAAGCACTGAAGTGGCAAGCACAACCCAAAACTGGGTGTTTGAATTCGGGGCGGTACTTGTATGCCATTGCTGTGATTTCTGGGTTTTTGATGTACTCGGTAACACAGCGCAGGTGGGTGCAGTCTCTGGATAGTGCGATAAAGTGTTTACCTTGAATACTCAAACCACCCTCTTGTGCTGCTTGAACACGCACTAAAACCGCAGGCGTACTGCCCAATTTGAACTCAACGGCATCCCATAGCTCTGGAAATTGTGCGACTCGAGCTACTGCTACCTTTGCCACTGGTTTAAACGTAGGGTTTTTGACGGGGGCTGGTTTCCCCACCAAAATGTTAAAACTTCTCACACCGAGCCAGCCAAAGAACCCCGCCACCGCAGCAACCGGGGCAACCCACCAATACTCGAGCAACTTGCGCCTGGGCAGCATTTACTTTAATCCTGTAACGTACTGGAGTAAACCTTCAAGCTCTTTTCCTTGAATATTCTTGAAGGCGGGCATTTGCTGGTTTCTCGAGCCAGTTTGCAGTTGACGCCTGACAAAATCTTTGCTGCGAGCGTTTTTTGAAGTCTTTAGGTTTGGTCCAACCAAGCCCTGTGCCTCTGCACCATGGCAACCCGCACAGCTCTGGGCAAAAATTTTTGCGCCAGGTTCGGCTTCGCGCAAACGGTTTTTGGCGGCAGCAATTAAATCGGGTACTCGAGCACCAAATGCCTTATCGGTATTGATTTTTTGAAAGGTTTCCCAAGCCGCAATTGCACCCTTGGGGTCATTTTTGACACTAAATAGAATGTTGCCAATCGTCAGCCACGCCTCGGCATCGTTTAATTTTGCAGCAGTTCTTAATACCTCGAGTGCTTGGTCGTTTTCGCCACCAAAAAATAAAATTTGCCCGTAGCGTGAAAGCGCCTTGATGTTTTCGGGGCTGGGTTTTTGTCCCGGGTTGGCATTAGCGCTGTCGGTAAATTGACGCAAAGCAGCACCATATCCTTTTGCCGCATCATCATAGCGATTAAGTTCCCACGCTACGTCGCCATACTTGATGAGAAGATCCAGTGGAAGGGGCTTGCGTTCGGATTCTGGTTTTGCATTTTCTTTGTCGCTCAAAGCATTGAGTTCCTTGCCTAAATAAAGCAATTCTTTTTGCTGTGCATACATTTCGCGCTCACCGGGGCGCAAAGCCCAAGACTCGAGTTGTGGGACAGCAAAAGCACTCAAAGCACCTAAAACCACAGCAGTGATTACAAAAGTGATTATGCCGGACTTCAGGTTGGTCGGCGCAGATTTTTGGGGTGCGGTTTCGGTTGGTGCTTGTTCGATACGCTCTAAGAGTTTGGCTGCCCTTGCTTCGTCGCGCTGTAAAAAGCGCTGATGGTCTTGTGCATCGAACTCGCCTGCTGCGAATTGTTTCTCGAGTTCGGCAATTTGTGCATAGACTTGATTTAGCTCATCCTCGAGTTCATCGCGTTTGCTGCGGATGTTGAATTGATTTTTTTCGGCATCACGCAATGGCAAGAGGGCAAAGACAAGCAGAAGCAGAGCAATGAACGCAAGCAGAATATACCAAGGCAGCATAAGTAAACCTTTATGGGAGGGAGAGAGCTAGTACCTGAAACACCGAAAAAATCACCCATCTGTGTTCAGATTGTTGTCTAGGGCGTTTCGCCTTGCCTCGAGCTGTTTTCGCACTTGTGCGAGCGCGACGGGATTGACCTCTTCGAGTTTTTGTCCACTCGAGCGGCGCAAGTAATCCCATAGAACATAGGCTCCGCCAAGCAACACCAAAATAGGTAGAACCCAAACCAAAACATGCATACCTTGGAATGGGGGTCTGAGCAACACAGTGCTGCCATATTTACCCGAAAAATAATCGTATATTTCGCGCTCTGATTTGCCCGCTTGTACCTGTGCGCGCACTTCTGCAAGCATACTGCGCGCAAAATCCGAAGGGCTTTCGGTGATTGCCGAACCCCCACATACGGGGCAGCGCAATTCATTACCAATGCGCCGCACTTGGTTTTCGAGGTCGGCTTGGGCAAATGCAAACGAAAACAAAAGACAAACGAGTAGTGCAAAAATCCAATGCGATTTGCGACCTGCAATCTGCAATCTGCTAGGCATTAATCTACCCCCAATAATTTTAGTCCTGCCTCGAGTTCAGCTCGTTCGATTGGTTTAGGGAAGTGTTTTTGCACAATGCCATTTTTGTCAATAAAAAAGGTTTCGGGTACGCCAAAAAGTGCGTATTTTACACTGGTGCGCCCAAGGTTGGAATTGTCGTCCATGGCGATTGGAAAGCCCAAATCGTAGGTGCTGGCAAATTCTCTGGCTTTATCTTCTTTATCGTTATAAGCAATACCCAAGAAAATAACACCCTTTTGGCTGTACTCGATTGCGGCGCTCGAGAGCATCGGGGCTTCGTCTTTGCAGGGTACACACCAAGAGGCAAAAAAGTTAAGCACAACGGGCTTGCCCTTGAACTGCTCGAGTTTGATTCGTCCACCGTTAATCATGGCAAGGTCAAAACTTGGGGCAGGTTGCCCCTCGAGTGCGGCTGTGCTTTTGTTGCCTGGTTGGGCAGGGCGCAATAACCCTGCACCTAAAACCAGCAGCAATGTTGCAACCACACCGCCTACTAAAAAATTACGCACAGTGGTTGTCATGCGGTAACCTGCTCAGTCTTTTTGGCTGTACGCTGTCTGGCAACTTGTACTTGTACGGCAGGAATCAAGGTCAGACCAGCGCCAATAATCATCACTAAGCCACCAAACCAAATCCAACTGACCAAAGGCGAATTAATAAACTTGAGTGCCACTTGTTGCCCACGTTCATCAGCGGATAAGAAAATCACATAAAAGTCGCCCAAAAAGTTGTACTGCACGGCGGGTGTAGCCACAGTCATCTGTTGGGTTTTGTACTGGTTTTGAGCGGGGAAAAAACTTTCGCCATCAAGCGTAATCTCGGCGGCTTGGATAAAGCGTTCGGGCTTTTCGTCTCCGACCATTCGAATATAGGTGATGTTATGACCAAGCACTTCTTTATTTTCGCCAATGCGGAAACTGACTTCTTGCTCGGTTTTGTACGCTCCACTAAAAGCAATACCAAGCGAAATAACCACCACACCCAAGTGAGCGATATATGCGCCGTAGCGGCGTGGAAAGGCATTGACTAAATCGCCGACTGCTGCAAACCAAGATTGCCCTAGGGCTTTTCGCCGTGACGAAACCGCTTTATCGGTCAGACGTACAATCACAAAAATATTTAGGAAACCGAGAACCACTGTCAGCACAACCGACCATTCTCTCGCACCCAAAACAAAACCAACAATGCCCATAGCAAGCGCTAAAATGGCAGGGACGGTCAGATTTTGACGCAGACTTTCACCTGTAGCACGCCTCCAGCCAAGTGCAGGACCGATGGCTTGTAAGCCTAAAATACCCAAGCCAAGTGGCACACCAACGGCATTAAAAAATGGTGCGCCAACGCTGGATTTTGCACCTGTAAAGGCTTGCATGAACACAGGGAAAAGCGTGCCGATAACCACCATTGCGGCATAACTCGAGAACAACAAATTGCCGAACAAAAACGCACCTTCTCGAGAAACAGGGCTATCTAATTGATGGTCGTCGCGGATGAGGTGTAGGCGGGTGTAACCGATGCGCAGCACCAAAATCAAGACCAAAACCAAAAAACCAAAGAAGACTGGTCCAATGGCACCCGCAGCAAAAGCATGGACCGATTGAACAATACCCGAGCGGGTTAAAAATGTGCCAAACAAGGTGCTGGTAAATGCAGCAACAATCAAGCCTAAATTCCAACCTGCGAGGATTCGCCGTCGCTCCTGGATTTGTAGGCTATGCAAAAATGCTGTGGCAAAAAACCAAGGGATGATACTGGCGTTTTCTACGGGATCCCATGCCCAATAACCACCCCAGCCGAGCACTTCGTAGCTCCACCAACCGCCCGTAATGATTGCAGCACTGAGAAAAATCCAAGCTGTAACCGTCCAGCGCCGCGTTTGTACCAACCATGCTTCGCCGACTCTCCCACTGAGTAATGCTGCTACGGCGTAGGCAAACGGCACACTCAAGCCCACGAAACCAATGTACATCAGCACGGGATGCACTGCCATCATCCAGTGATTTTGCAGGAGCGCATTTGGTCCACGCCCATCCTCGGGTGGAATCGGCACTTCGATAAAGGGGCTACCAACGCTGGCATTGACCCCTAAAAAGAAGGCTAAAACAAAAAACATCACCGCCAAGGCATAGGGACGCAGCAAGTCGGGTTTAGCAACCCAAGCCAAAATGGCAGTAAAGCAAGCCAGAATCCAAGCCCAAAGTAGAATGCTGCCCTCGAGTGCCCCCCAAAGTGAAACAATCTTGACCCAAAGCGGGCTGGTGCTCACACTGTGGTTGGCAACGAAACGCACCGAGGTATCATTGGTTAAGAGTGCAACCCACAGCACCACCAAACCAGCCGTAGAAAACAACCAAGTGATGCCCGCCGTGCGTCGTGCTGTTAGCTCGAGCCGTGCATCCAAAGTGTGGGCGGCACGCCAAGCGATGATTGCGCCATAAACACAGAATATAAAAGCGGTTAAAACGACAACTTCGCCAAAGAGACTCATTGTGTATCCTTAATCGCATCGATGATGCGGCGGTAATCGAGTTTTTCACCCGGCTTGGGGGCTTTGTATTCTTCGGAGTGGCGCACCAACAGCTCCTCGCCTTGGAATGCACCATTCTCGAGCCTGCCTTGCACGGTCACACCCATGCCTTCGCGGAAGAGGTCTGGAGGCGTGCCTCGGTGGGTAATTGGCAAAACAGTCGTACCATCGGAAATCTTGAAGCTCAGGTCTAAGGTATCGCGGTTAAACACTACACTGCCTGGTTCAACTACGCCACCCAAGCGAATGGTGCGATTCTGGTACTTGGCTTGTTCGCGGCTAAATTCTGATGGGGTGATAAAAAACACCAAATTGTTCTGTAGGCTCGAGGTCAGAATAAAGCCAATACCAACCAAAACCAACACAGCGCCAAAAATATATTTGGTATTACCTTTCATCTTTGATCCTCCTGCTCGAGTTCTTTAGCTTGGGCTTTAAGCCGTAAATTCATGCGAATCAAGTACCAAGCATAGCCACCCAAGAGCAAAATGCTCGCACCATAAACCCAGTACACGAAAATATCCCACTGGTTTGGGCTGCCGCCAACGACTTCAGTCATGGGCTATCGCTCCTTTGAGTTCAAGCTCGAGTTCTTGTTGCTCGAGACGAGCTTGTGTCAGTGCCATTTGCGAACGCAAGCGAATCAAATAAAAGTACAAGATGGTAAAGCCCAGCAATGCCAATACAAAGCCGATTAAAATGCCAGGATTTTCTAGAGCACTGCGCCGTTCTGCAATCGAGAGGGTTGGGGTTTGGTGTAGTGTAGACCACCAGTACACGCTCATGTAATTAATTGGCACACCTACACTTGCCACCACACCGAGCACTGCACTGACTCGAGCACAGCGACTCGGGTCTTCGATCATGCCGCGTATCATGAGCATTCCAACATAGACCATCAACATTAATGCGGTTGTTGTCAGACGAGCATCGCCCCACTCCCAGTACGTTCCCCAAGCAGGACGACCCCATAGTGCACCGCTAAAAAGCGATAACACAATGAAAATCACGCCGATTTCGGTACTCGCAAGCGACAACCTATCCCAGTGAGAGTTGCGCGTGACTAAATACGTTAAACCAAAAATCGCAGTTAAACCGAAAGACAAATAGGCTAACCAACTCGAGCCAACGTGCACTGGCAAAATACGAGTTAAATAGCCTTGCAAAGTATCTGGAGGTGCAGTGAAGGTGAAAAAAAAGGCCACGACCAAAACCAGCAAACTCGAGTAGCCAAGTGCGGGAGTGAGCCAATTTGCATTTTTCATGTAGTCATTGTACGCAAATTCAATGAAAAGGGTTTGAAATTAAAGTCCCTCCCCACATTGGGTGTATCAAAAATAAAACTTTGGGTTCAGTGCAAATACTCGAGTGCCTTTTGCGTACTGCGATGATTGAGTAGGTGCGTCATTAAAATGCTCAAATCGTTGCCAGCGCTGCACCGATGTTTGCCTCGAGAATATCGCTATATTTCGCTCTTTACATACTCATACCCTAAGCGGTATGCTCTTGCGCGAGTGAAACTTTTTGTCTTGAGCCAGCTATCGGTTGCTTGCTGCTAGGAGTCTATGAATAACAAAATCATTGTCCGTGGCGCACGCGAACACAATCTTAAAAACATTACTGTGGAGATTCCCAGAGACCAGTTTGTGGTGATTACAGGTGTCTCTGGTTCTGGAAAGTCCACTTTGGCATTCGATACCATCTACGCCGAGGGACAGCGCCGTTATGTCGAGAGCCTAAGCGCCTATGCGCGGCAGTTCTTGGGTTTGATGGAAAAACCCGATGTGGATTCGATTGAAGGATTATCCCCAGCCATCAGTATTGACCAAAAAACCACCAGTCATAACCCGCGCAGCACTGTTGGCACCGTGACCGAAATCCACGACTATTTGCGTCTTTTGTATGCAAGGGCTGGCACGCCATTTAGCACCCTTACTGGCAAAGTTGTTGCCAAGCAAAGCCCCTCGGAAATCACCGAGCGCGTATTGGGGCTTCCAGAAGGAACTCGAGCAATGATCCTAGCGCCAATGATTCGTGGACGCAAAGGTGAGTACAAAAAAATCTTTGCCGACTTGAAGCGTGAAGGTTTTGCTCGAGTGCGCGTAGATGGGGTGATTTACGAAATTCCCGATGCCGAAAAACTCAGGCTCGAGAAATATGAAAAGCATGATATAGACCTTGTTGTGGATCGCGTTACTTTGCGCGAATCAGACCGTGCCAGAATTTCGGAGTCCATCGAACTGGCGCTGCGCAAAGGCGAAGGTTTGGTGCGCGTATTTTTACCCGATTTAGAACGCGACGAACTCTATTCTGAAAAATTTGCCTGTCCCGAAGGTGGCAGTGTGATCGAAGACATGGAGCCGCGTTATTTTAGCTTTAATAATCCCTATGGCGCTTGTCCGAGTTGTGCAGGCTTAGGGGTCAGATACGAGTTTGACCCCGATCGCGTGATTGAAGATGATCGCCTGAGTATTGCCGAGGGTTGCATTGCTCCGTGGAAAGGGCGTGAGGACGGCACCATTTATTACTGGGAACGCTTAAAAGCTCTGTCCGAGTATATGGGTTTTGACCTTAAAAAACCTTGGAAAGACCTTGCTCCCGAAGTGCGTAAAACGGTGTTGTACGGCATGAAAGGCGCATTTGAAGTGGTCTATAACCGCAACGGCAGGAATTTTAAGTTCAAAGCCGAGTACGAGGGTGTCATTCCTAATCTCGAGCGACGCTACAAAGATACAGATTCAGAGTACATGCGTGAAAAACTCGGGGAATTGATGATCGAGCGCCCCTGTCCTGCCTGTGCAGGCTCGAGGTACAAACCAGAAGTCTTGGCGGTGCGCGTGGCTGGGATGAGTATCGCTGAGACTGGGCGCTTGGGTGTTCTCGAGGCACGGCGCTTTTTTGAGGCGTTGCAACAAGGAAAAGCTGTGGATGTGGGTGCTGAACTCCGCAAACGGCATGGTATTCGGCTCGAGAGTTTAGCCGAAGCCAAACCATCTGAAATCACCGAACTGAGCGGTTTCCAAGCCCAAATTGCTGCCCCGATTTTGCGCGAGGTATTGGCGCGTTTATCTTTTCTCGAGAATGTAGGACTCGAGTATTTAAGTCTCAGCCGCAGTGCCAATAGCTTATCGGGCGGTGAAGCGCAGCGCATCCGTTTGGCAACTCAAGTCGGCAGTGGTTTAACGGGTGTTTTATACGTGCTGGACGAGCCAAGTATTGGTTTACACCCCAAGGATAACGAGCGCCTGCTTGGAACCCTCAAGCGCTTGCGCGACCTTGGCAATACACTTTTGGTTGTTGAACACGACGAGGATACCATCCGCGAAGCCGATTGGGTACTGGATTTGGGCTTGGGTGCGGGGGTGCATGGTGGGCATATCATCGCTCAAGGTACGCCGCAAGATATCGCCGCGAGTGCGGAGTCTCTGACTGGACAATATCTGCGCGGCGAGCGTTTTGTGGCGATTCCGACCGAACGACGCAAAGGCAATGGTAAAAAGCTGCGTGTTGTTGGGGCAAAAGAAAATAACCTGCAGGATATCACGCTCGAGATTCCGCTCGGAACATTGTCTTGTGTTACGGGTCCCTCTGGGAGCGGTAAAAGCACCCTGATTCACGATATTTTGCACGCGGTTTTAGCGAGAGAATTAAACCGCGCAAAAACCAATCCAGGGCGTTACCAACGCATTGATGGTCTCGAGCATCTCGATAAGTGTATTGAAATAGACCAAAGTCCCATCGGGCGCACACCGCGCAGCAATCCTGCAACCTATACAGGTGTGTTTACCGATATTCGCGACTTGTTCACGCGTACTCCAGAGGCACGCAAGCGCGGTTATGGACCTGGGCGTTTTAGTTTTAACGTTAAGGGTGGGCGCTGTGAAGCTTGCGGTGGCGACGGCGTAGTCAAAATTGAAATGAATTTTTTGCCCGATATTTATGTGCCCTGTGAGGTCTGTAAAGGAGCGCGATACAACCGCGAAACGCTCGAGGTGAAATACAAAGGTAAGTCTATTTCCGATGTGTTAAACAGCACAGTAGAGGAGAGTTTGGAATTTTTTGAAAATATTCCAACCATCTACCGCAAGTTAAAGCTGCTCTCGGATGTGGGTTTAAATTATCTCAAGCTCGGGCAGCCAAGTACCACGCTTTCGGGTGGCGAGGCGCAACGCATCAAATTGGCTTCTGAGCTTGCCAAACGCGCTACGGGTAAAACCATTTATATTTTGGACGAACCCACGACTGGCTTGCATTTTGAGGATGTGCGTAAATTGCTCGAGGTTTTGCACAGACTGGTGGATGCCGGTAATACGCTGGTGGTGATTGAACACAACCTTGATGTGATTAAAACCGCCGACTGGATTGTGGATTTAGGACCCGAAGGCGGAGACCGAGGCGGTAACATTGTGGCGGTAGGCACTCCAGAGCAGGTTGCACAGCACCCCTCGAGCCACACGGCAAGGTATGTGCGTTCAGTGCTCGAGGGTGGTATAAAAATCGTGCCAACCAAGCCTAAATCCAAAAAAGCTCTAGCAGCAGATTAAATCCATGAAAGTTATCACGTTGAATGTCAATGGCATCCGCAGCAGCGCCCAAAAGGGTTTAGTGCCTTGGCTTGCTGCTCAAAACGCCGATTTTATCCTGCTGCAAGAAGTGCGAGCGCTCGAGCATCAACTGCCAGACCTCGCTGCATTGGGGATGTACGCGCACTGGTTTGCTGCACAAAAAGCGGGCTATTCTGGTGTGGGGATACTCTCTAAAACCCAGCCTAAAACCGTGCAGTACGGTTTTGGCAGCCCAGAATTCGATGCCGAAGGTCGAGTTCTCACACTCGATTTTGATGGTTTAAGTGTAATCAGTGCCTATTTTCCGAGCGGCTCGAGTAGCATTGAACGCCAAGCCGCAAAGTACCGTTTTTTGGATGCGATTATGCCGTTTTTGCTCGAGAAAAAAGCGCTTGGGCAAGTGCTTTTGGGTGGTGACCTCAACATTGCACACCACGAAATAGACATTAAAAATTGGCGCAGCAATATAGGTGCGCCGGGTTTTCAGCCAGAGGAACGGGCATGGCTAACCAACTTACTCGAGCAGGGTTTTGTAGACGTATTTCGTGCTCATGTTGGACAAACAGAGCACTATTCGTGGTGGTCACAGCGCGGACGCGCAAGACAGCATAATGTTGGGTGGCGTATAGATTATCAGCTCTGTACACCAGAGTTGGCGGCTCGAGTCTCGAGTGCCAGCATTTACCGCGAGCAGTATTTTTCTGATCACGCACCTGTGATTCTCGAGTTTAGGAGTGTTTGCTCAAAAAACTCGTTTACAGTGCTTGCTTAAAAAACTCGAGCGTCACTGCGTGAGCTTCGGCTTGATGCGGTAGCGTCTCGAAGGTGTGCAAACCGCCTTGAATGATGTGCAGTTTGGTATTTAACGCGTGGGCGTATTCTTGCCCGATTTGCCAAGGTACGGTTGGGTCGGCATCGCCATGCACAACTAAACTTGCTCCCTTGTGATTTTTGATGCTCTCTATCGGCTTCAGGGTGCAGGTATCCTCAAAAAATGCGCTCGAGACAGGGTTGCCACCAAAATCCAGCACTCCCCGTTCGGCGTTAAAACGGACACCGGGCGGAAAAATCGCCCCAGCAAAACCAGCCGCATAAGCAGCGCGGATTGAAGCAGGATTATCCAAGCCCTTATCGTGCCAAAGCATGATTTTTGGTGCGGCAGGTGCCCATAAACACAAGGCTTTTACGCTCTCCAGTCCGGCGGTCAGTGCAGCGATCATCCCGCCCATGCTCAAGCCCAAAATCCCAAAACGGTTGCGGGCTAACACATCCGGGCGTGTCTCGAGCAGACGCAAGGCAGCGCGAGCATCTTCGACCTCGCGGCTCGGGGTCATTTCTTCAAAAACACCTTCGGAGTTGCCAGAACCACGAAAGTCAAAACGAAAAGCAGCGATACCATTTTCGGCGAGTTGCCGCGCCATCAAAATAAATAGGCGGTGCGACTCGAGTGCGTTGCCAGTAAAGCCGTGCAAGAGTAGCACGCATGGGTGCGGCTGATTGCCTGCTTGTGGTAGGTGCAACATTCCGTGTAGGCGTTGATTTTCGACTTCAAACGAGAGCCAGTGTTCATTGAGTGGCATAAGGTATTCTAACCCCATGAATTTGGTTTTTGACTGGAGCGATTTCCCGCTGATTTCGAGCCACCTTGCCGGTACAGGCGGACGTATCCGCAGCGAAATAGACGATTTTTGCGTTTCCGAAAACCCTGCCTACCAGCCGAGCGGCGAGGGTGAATTTACCTATATCCGATTTGAGAAGCGCGGGCACACCACCAAATTTATGCTCGAAGAACTGCATCGCCAACTTGGGGTGCCTTTTAAGGATTTTGGTGTAGCGGGCTTAAAAGATCGCCACGCTGTGACCATGCAATGGATTTCTGTGCCGCAAAAATTTGAGGCGCGGTTAGGGCAGTTTCAATGTGCTGGAATCCAAATTCTCGATGTCTCGCGCCATCACAACAAGCTCGGAATGGGGCATTTGCATGGTAACACATTTAAAATTCGGGTGCGTGACACAAACACAAAAGCGCTTGAAAATGCTCAAGCCATTTTGAACCACCTTGTAACTACGGGTATCCCTAACTATTTTGGTATTCAGCGGTTTGGCAAAACAGGCGGCAATGCTACACGCGGCTTAGAACTGTTGCTAGACGGGCGCATGAAAGGGCGAGAGAGCATCCAAATCAAGCGTTTTTTGATCTCGAGTTTGCAGAGTTTGCTGTTTAACCACAACCTGCGTTTGCGGCTTGAGCGTGGCGTGTTTGAAGTTGTGTTACTGGGCGATGTCGTTCGAAAATTCGAGACAGGTGGTACGTTTGTGGTAGAAGATGTGCCGACCGATTCGGCTCGAGCCAAGGCATTGGAGTTAAGCAGTACAGCACCGCTTTATGGCAGAAAAATCATGCCTGCTCGCCTGGATGGACTGGCGCTCGAGACCGAGGTTTTGGGGTTATTTGGGCTGGATTGGCAGCATTTTCACAGTCGTAAAGGAGCGCGACGCAGCACCAGAATCAAGCTCGAGAATGCAAATCTCAGGGCAACTGAAGATGGTTACTGGCTTGAGTTTACTTTGCCTAAAGGTTCTTTTGCCACGGTGTTATTGCGCGAGGTGATGAAGAACAATGTAGATGTGCCTGAAGAAGAAAGTGACCACCAAAGCGATTAATACACCAGTGCAGCTCCATCGCATCTCGAGTCCGAACCCGCTACATAAGCATCGTTGTGCCGCCAGATGATTTGCCCACGCCCAAAGCTGCCATTTTCGAGTTGTAGTGTCACCTCGTGCCCTTTAGAGCGCAATCCTTCTGCTAGGTGGCGCGGGGTATGTGGCTCGAGTTCGATGCGTTTTTCGCCAATCCACTGCCAGCGCGGCGCATCGAGTGCGGCTTGCGGGTGCAAACCGTGGTCTATGGTGTGGCTCACAACTTGTAGATGTCCTTGAGGTTGCATAAAGCCGCCCATCACCCCAAACGCCCCGAGCGCATTGCCATCTTTGCTCATAAATGCAGGAATAATCGTGTGGTAGGGGCGCTTATTGGGGGCAACACAATTGGCGTGGTTCGGCTCGAGACTAAAATTTGCACCACGATTTTGCAGGGCAATACCCGTGTTCGGTACCACCAAGCCACTGCCAAAGCCAGCATAGTTGCTCTGGATAAAGCTGACCATCATTCCATCGGAATCCGCGCAGCACAAATAGACTGTGCCACCTGCTGGCGGCGTACCAGCCTGGGGAAGCAGTGCCTGTGTACCTATCTCGAGGCGGCGCTGTGCGGCATACTTTTTGTCTAGCATTCCCTTCGTCGGTACGACAGCGTTTTCGGGGTCTGCGACATACTGTTTGGCATCAACAAAAGCCAGTTTCATCGATTCGATTTTGCGATGCAGCGTCTCGAGGTCGTCTTGTACCTCAAACCCCTCGAGAATATTCAGTGCAGTCAAGGCTGCCACACCCTGACCATTGGGTGGAATCTCCCAAATGTCGTAGCCTCGGTAGTTGGTGCCAATAGGTTTAACCCAGGTGCTTTGGTGCGCGGCTAAATCGGCTTGGGTTATCACGCCGCCGGTATTTTTGGCGTATTGCTCAAGTGCCGCCCCGAGCGCGCCAGTGTAAAAATCGTTGCCATAACTCGAGCCAATTTGGCGCAAGGTTTTGGCATGGTGCGGCATGTAAAACTTCTCTCCTGCGTATGGGGTGCGACCATTTGCCAAAAAAGTATTTTGCCAATCGGGGAAATTAACGTAGTGCTTGGCAGCGCTCGCCCAAAAACGCGCTACCGTAGGAGAAACCACAAAGCCATTTTCGGCGTAATCTATGGCGCGCTGGAGCAAGCACCCAAACTCGAGCCGCCCAAATTTTTGATGTAAATCACGCCATGCGGCAATGACCCCCGGTACAGTTACGGTCAGCCAGCCACGTTGCGGCATCTGTCGGTTGGGAAAAGACTCGAGACTCAAGCCACTTGGCGCACGCCCAGAGCCGTTTAAGCCGTGTAGGGTGTTGCCATCCCACACGAGCGCAAAGGCATCGCCACCCAAGCCATTGCTGGTCGGCTCGACCACTGTTAAACAGGCGGCGGTGGCAATGGCAGCGTCTACGGCATTTCCACCGGCTTGCAGAATCTCGAGACCAGCTTGAGCAGCCAGCGTTTGACTGGTGGCGACCACGCCGTGAGCCCCAAAACTCGAGTGACGTTGATTGTAGGGGTTGTGGTTCAAGTTTAAGTTCACGGGTTTAGTTTAAGCCCTTTTTGACAACCCTGGGTGTCTCGAAAGGTGCATTACACAGCGTACCTACTCGAAAATGCACAAACCAAATTAAAACCAATCGGTTTGTTTTTTATCGTGCAAAACAGCACAAGCGGATGTATTTATACTTGGTATAAAAATTTTCCGATTGTAAAAGAAGCGGTCTTTTTATTGTATTTAACGTATTTTTGTCATCAATAAATATGACAAAATAGCCTAAAAAAGCACTTTTGGCTTCAACTGTAAGAAATGAGGCAAAAGTCGTAAAATGCCAGTCCTATGGCAAATACACGCCGCAGTACAAAAAAGGGGGTTGCCAAAATCGCAGACGATGCCATGTTTGCAGGCAGCATGCCCGTTTCCGCAGGACTTACGCCTTTTCAGATTTTAGCGCCCGATGGCATACCCGTGCGCGAGGATTTGATTCCAGACCTTGACGTTGTCGAGGAGATGTATCGCCAGATGTCGCGCCTGCGCCACTTGGACGATAAATTCATGCAGCTTTACAAAAGCCAGAAACTTGGTAACTACGCACAGTTTGGTGGTCAAGAGGCAAGCCAAATTGGCAGTGCGATGGCGCTTGATCGCAAGCTCGACTTTATTGCCCCGATGTATCGCAATACCGCTGCAATGATTACGCATGGCTGGAGTATCAAAAACGCGATTATGTATTGGCGCGGACACCCTGAAGGATGGCGTTTGCCCGATAGCGCCAATCTGCTGCCAATTATTATTTCTATTCCTGGTCAGATTGTCCATGCAGCAGGTGCAGCGATGGCACTCCAGATGCAAAAAACGGGCGGTATCGCCATGACCTACATCGGCGAAGGTGGTACTTCGCAAGGCGATTTCCATATTGGTGTAAATTTCGCTGCTGCTCGCAAAGCCCCTGCGGTTTTTGTAATCGAAAATAATGGCTGGGCAATCTCTGTGCCGCGCAAGGTGCAATCGAGTGTGGATTACCTGATGCGCCGTGCCGAGGGTTACGGTATTCCAGGCTACCTGGTAGATGGCAACGATATTTTGGCAGTTCACACTGTTGCCAAAAAAGCCGTGCAAGATGCCAGGGACGGCAAAGGTCCAAGTTTGATCGAGCAAATGACTTACCGTATTCGTCCACACACCACGGGCGACGACCCCAAAGCCTACCGCGACGAAAACGGCGACCCCAAATTCTGGGCAGAGAACCGCGACCCAATTCAGCGCGTGCGCCAGTTCTTGACCAACGAAAAGCGCTGGAATGAAGACCGCGAAGTCGCCATGATGGTCGAAATCTCTACTGAATTCCAAGAAGCCCTCGATGCTGCCGATGCCCATGCTGCACCCGACCCACAGGCGCTGCTCGAGTATGTATTTGTAAATCCACCCAGCCAATTAAAAGAGCAGCAAGCCATTCTTGTCGAGCGAATCAAGGAGGCAAGCGCATGACCCAAGTTTTAGAAAATACCAACACCCGCACAATGACTATGGCGGCAGCCATCACCGATGCAATGGATGTAATGCTCTCCAAAGACCCCAGTGTGGTGATGTACGGCGAAGATGTTGGCAACCTCGGTGGTGTGTACCGCATTACCACTGGTTTGCAAAAAAAGCATGGTGAGGAACGCGTTTTCGATAGCCCACTGACCGAATCGGGCATTATAGGTACTGCGATTGGTGCGGCTGCTCTAGGGATGCGCCCAGTGGTCGAGTTGCAATTTGGCGGATTTATGATGCCCGCCTTTGACCAGATTTTTAGCCATGTAAGCCGCTTTAGGTACCGTAGCCGCGGGCGCTGGAAAAGTCCGCTCGTGGTGCGCTTTCCTGTTGGTGGGGGCTTGGGCTTGCTCGAGCAACACGCTGACTCGCCGGAAGCCTATTTAATGCACACTCCGGGTATCAAGGTTGCGTATCCATCTAATCCTGTAGATGCTAAAGGACTTTTGATCAGTGCTATCGAAGATGATGATCCAGTGTTCTTTTTTGAGACTATTAAACTCTACCGTGACCCCAGTCTCAGGACTGATGTGCCAAGTGGTTACTATAATATCCCCCTAGGCAAGGCTCGAGTCGCTCGAGAAGGCAAAGATGTGACCATTATCTCTTATGGTGGAATGATACAGCCTTCTCTTGCAGCTGCCGAAGCTGCTGCTGGTGCGGGAATTTCTTGTGAAGTGATAGACCTTCGCACCATCGTCCCACTCGATATCGAAACCATTCTCGAGAGTGTTGCCAAAACTGGGCGTGTCGTGATTGTCCATGAAGCTGCTAAAACAGGTGGTGTTGGAGCAGAAATCGCCACACAAATCATGGAGAAAGCCTTCTATGAGCTTGTTGCCCCAATCGAGCGCGTGTGCAGTTTTGATACCATGCCAAGCCCATTCAACAGCTTAAATCACTTTTCTCGCCCCGAAGCCCACCATGTTGCGGCAGCGATTAAAAAAGTGCTGAGTGCTTAAGGAGTTCCATGTCCAAAGAAATGCTGCTGCCGATGATGGCAGAATCCATTGTTGAAGCCGAAATCTTAAAATGGCTGGTCAAAGAAGGCGACACCGTCACCGAGGGGCAAATGTTGCTCGAGGTGATGACCGATAAAGTCACGACCGAAGTCCCAGCCCCATTTGGCGGCAAGCTCGAGAAAATTCTCGCCAAAGAGGGTTCTGTCATTGATGTCAAAAAACCAGTTGCCATTATTGGGGATGGCTCGAGCGCAGCTGTAGCTGCCCCTGCTGCCCAAGCCCCTGCCGCAAAACCTGCTGCCAAAAGTGGTGGCTTAGGCGACGATTCGCAAAGTGCTACTGAAAGTGCCACAAATAGCAGTTATGGTATCAACACCAAGACGGTGGCGATTGATTTTGGTAACACTGCAAAAGCTGCCTCGAGTGCGGCAGTCAAAACTGCAGGTGTGAACAAATTTGGTCGCCCTTTGGCGGTGCCTGCAGCGCGTAAACTTGCACGTGAGGTTGGCATTGACATTATGGAAGTGCCTGGCTCGGGTCCAAATGGTCGGGTGGGCGTGGAAGATGTCAAAGACTATGTCGAATTGGTTAGCACCAGCACTTATGGCGGCAGTGTCGTTGCGCCAAGTGCCCCTGCAGCAAGTGTCCCAAGTGTAGCCCCTGCCAGCACGCAGGGGGGTATGCCCGTGCCACCGCCCCAATACCGTACGCCCAAAGGGTTGGAGCAGCTCGAGACCCGCACCCCGTTGCGTGGAATGCGCCGAGTGATCAGCAACTCGATGGTTGCCAGCCACCTTTATACTGTGCGTACCCTTACGGTAGATGAGGTGAATTTATCGGCATTGGTGGATGTGCGCGAACGCCTCAAACCCGTCGCCGAAAAGGCAGGGGTAAAGCTCACCTACTTGCCGTTTATCTTTAAGGCAGTCGCCAGTGCGCTAAAGGCGTTCCCGAATGTCAACTCGAGCCTGGACGAAGCCGCCCAAGAAGTGGTGCACAAACAGTATTACAATATTGGCTGCGCTGTGGATACCGAAGCGGGTTTGATTGTGCCTGTAGTTAAAAATGTGGACAGCAAGAGTGTTCTTGAGATAGCTAAGAGCATCACCGATTTAGCGGGCAAGGCGCGCGAAGGCAAACTTGCACCCGACGAGATTTCTGGCTCGAGTTTTGCTGTGACTAATATTGGTAGTGCGGGTAGTTTGCTGTCCTTTCCAATTATTAACGCTCCAGATGCAGCAATTTTGGGTGTACATACAATTGTTGACCGCCCGATTGTCAAGGATGGTCAGATTGTGATTGGCAAGATGATGTATTTAAGCCTGTCTTTTGACCACCGCTTGATTGATGGCGCAGAGGCAGCGCGTTTTGTGAAGCACCTAACGCGCTTGCTCGAGAGTCCGGATTTGCTGCTGCTCGAAGCGATTTGAGAATGGTTTCGAGTGAAGGGCTTGCGCCTTGCAAGCCCTTTTCGTTTTTTAAGCCAAGGCTTGGTAGTGGTATGGTTGCGGCAAAAGGTAAGACCATGCAGCTCGAGGGAGCGGTGTGCTTTGTACTCAATTAGACTCTATCGCTAGTGGATTGAAGTAAACTAACCCCCTATGTCCTCAGACCTCACTGCTTTGCTGCTCGAGATTGCCCAAACCCCAGCCCCTACATTTGCCGAAGGACAACGCGCCAGTCTCATCGCTTCACGCTGGGCAGGTTTTGGGTTCGAGCCGCACCTAGATGCAGCAGGCAATGTGATTGCTAAAATCGGCTCGGGTGGTTTTCGTGTTGCCCTTGCCGCACACCTAGATACGGTTTTTGAAGCTAACACAGACTTGATCATGCAAAAAAAAGGCTCGAGGATTATTGGCGCTGGCATTGGCGATAACGCTGCTAGCCTTGCGATTCTGACCGCCTATGCCCAGCATTTGGCACAACACGGCGCACCTTGCGAAATCTGGCTGGTTGCCAGCACAGGCGAAGAAGGTTTGGGCGATTTGCGCGGTGCAAAGCATTTTTTGGCGCAACATGGCGCAAATCTGGATGCCTTTATCGCCGTAGATGGCTATATCGGTTTGATTGTCAATCAAGCTGTTGGGGTGCGGCGCTATCGTGCAAGTTTCTCGAGCGATGGTGGACACTCTTGGGGGAATGCTGGCAATCCCTCGAGCATTCATGCGCTCGCAGAAAGCATTTCTGAACTCTATAAAATTGCTTTGCCCCAAGAGCCGCGCACGACCCTGAGTGTGGGTACGGTCTCGGGCGGAACCAGTGTGAACAGTATTGCTGCCAGCGCCGAGTTTTTGCTGGATTTACGCAGCCTCGAAGCAGGTACGCTCGAGCAGCTTGCGCGCGAAGCCAAAGCGGCTATTGGGCGCGGTGCAAAGCGTGCTAAAGTGGAGTTCAAGCTCGAACTTGTCGGCGACCGCTCCGCAGGTACAACCAAAAATGGTGCTTTGATGCGGGCTGCACACGCAGCACTCGAGTTGGTGGGTATTCAGCCGCGTGTCGTAGCCAGCAGCACTGATGCCAATGCGGCTGTTCCGCACGGCGTGCCAGCAATTGGCTTTGGGGTCTATGTCGGTGGCAACGCCCACCGCTTAGACGAATGGGTTGAACCCGATAGCCTGCCCAAAGGTTTACGGGCACTCGAGCAGTTAGTGCTGCAATTAAGCCGTTTAGAATGACCCACAGGGCTTGAGTCACGATCCCGTCACGATGGTGCGCTACAATGGCTGTTGTGAAAAAATACCTGTTTGTTGTTTCGATGTTAGCAGCCGCCTCGAGTGCAACTGCCACGCCACTGAGTCGTTACTTTCCAGATTTCCCACTGGCGCTGATTGAAGCCAAAGACTTACAGGAATCGGTCAGGGCAACAGGTTCTTTTGGCGAGGATACCCAGCGTTTTTTAGGAACACTCCTAAACGACACCCTTAAAACCGAATTGGGGGC
>JBKBVO010000015.1:0-19770 GCA_046289535.1 Deinococcales bacterium
AAAAATACAACCCTCACGAACTCGAAGCTCGTTGGCGCAAAGTCTGGGAAGAACAAAAGCTCTATAAAACCGATTTGTACTCCCAAAAACCCAAACACTATATGCCCACAATGTTTCCGTATCCGTCGGGCAATTTGCACATTGGACATTGGTACGCTTTTAGCATCCCCGATACACGGGCGCGGTTTATGCGTATGCGGGGTTTTGAAGTGTTGTTTCCAATGGGCTTTGATGCCTTTGGCTTGCCCGCCGAAAACGCTGCAATCAAAAACAACATCAACCCTGCCAAGTGGACATACAGCAATATCGAGCACATGACCAATCAATTTAAGCGCATGGGAACGATGATTGACTGGGAAACCAGCGAATTGCGAACCTGTGACCCCGAGTACTACAAATGGAATCAATGGTTTTTTCTCGAGTTCTATAAGCGTGGGCTTGCTTATAAAAAAGAATCCTTTGTGAACTGGGATCCTGTAGACAACACCGTGTTGGCAAACGAGCAAGTCATAGACGGACGCGGAGACCGCTCTGGGGCATTGGTCGAACGCCGCTTGATGAGCCAGTGGCATCTTAAAATCACCGAGTACGCCGAAGAATTGCTGGATTTCTCGAGTATTCAGTGGTCGGACAAAGTGCGCGTGATGCAAACCAACTGGATTGGCAAGAGCGAAGGCGCAGAAATTGATTTTCAGACCCCCGCAGGTAAATTAACGGTCTTTACCACGCGTCCAGACACGGTTTTTGGAACAACTTTTATGGTGCTTGCTCCCGAACACCCAATGGTGCAAGCTCTGACCACCACAGACAATCTCGAGACGATCAGAGCCTATCAGGAAGCCGCCAAGCGCGCCACCGACATCGAACGCACAGCCGAAGGCAAGGACAAAACTGGTGTGTTTACCGGTAGTTATGCCAAAAATCCATTGACGGGTAAAGATGTACCCATTTTTATTTCCGATTATGTACTGGTCACTTACGGCACTGGAAGTATTATGGGCGTGCCAGCGCAAGATGACCGTGACTGGGCATTTGCTAAAAAGTTTAACCTCGAGATTATTCGCACCGTACAACCCCCTACGGGTTGGGACGAAAACCAACCCTACTTGGGCGAAGGTATAGCAATCAATTCGGATTTCTTAAACGGCTTAGGTGTAGCCGAAGCCAAACAAAAAATAATTTCTTGGCTCGAGGAAAATGGCATTGGCAGGCGCAAAATTACCTACCGTTTACGCGACTGGTTGATTTCGCGTCAGCGCTATTGGGGAACACCTATTCCAATAATTTATTGCCCAAATTGCGGGCAGGTTCCTGTACCAGAGCAGGATTTGCCAATTCGGCTGCCCGAAGATGTGCAGTTTTTGCCCACAGGGCAAAGCCCCTTAACACTTTTAGAGGATTGGAAAAACTGCACTTGCCCCAAATGCGGCAGTGCGGCAGTGCGCGACACCGACACCATGGACACCTTTGTGGACTCGAGTTGGTACTATTACCGTTACCTTGACCCCAAAAACGACAAAGCGGCAATCAACAAAGATTTAGTGGCTAAATGGAACCCTGCCGATTGGTATACGGGTGGTATCGAACATGCGATTTTGCACTTGTTGTATGCGCGTTTTTGGACCAAAGCAATGCGCGATATGGGCTTAGTCGAGTTTAGCGAGCCGTTTACCCGCTTAATGAACCAAGGAATTATTTTGGGCGAAGACAACGAAAAAATGAGCAAATCGCGTGGCAATGTCGTAGACCCCGATGCCTTGGTTGCCGAATACGGCACCGACACCGTGCGTTTGTATTTGCAATTTATCGGACCCTGGGATCAGGGTGGACCTTGGGCACCAAAAGGTGTAAACGGCTTGTACAACTGGCTCGGACGCGTCTGGAGCTTGTTTATGGATACCCCAGAAACAGCGAGCGAAGACATCAAACCCACCGACCTCGAGTACGCCGTGCATTACGCCTTAAAGAAGGTCACAGAGGATACCGAAAACTTCAAGTTTAACACCAGCATTGCCGCAATGATGGAATTAAGCAACTTTTTAGGCAAAGCCAAGCGCTCTAAGCTCTACGGCACAGCGCTGTGGGCTTGGGCACTCGAGACCTTCAACACCATGCTCGCGCCCTATGCACCGCACATGGCAGAAGAACTCTGGCATCGGGCAGGGAATACAGGCAGTGTGCATCTCGAACCTTGGCGCAAGTTTGACCCAAGCAAATTGGTCAAAGATAGCTTTGAGTTGGTGGTGCAAGTCAATGGCAAAGTTCGCGCCAAACTGCAAGCTCCTTCTCATATCTCGAGCGCCGAAGCGATTGCCTTGGCTCGAGGACTCGAGAATCTGCGCCCGTATATTGAAGGCAAGGAAACAGTCAAAGAAATCTATATTGAACGACGCTTGGTGAATATTGTAGTCAAAGGCTAAACTACAAGCTACCCTTGGTGCTCGGCATGTGGCTGTGCGTTACTCGAGTCGCTTCGTGTAACGCCCGCGCAAATGCCTTGATAATTGCCTCGATCACATGGTGCGCCTCGCGCCCCGCCAAGAGCCGCACGTGTACAGTAACCTGCGCGTGATTGCAAAAACCGCGCAAAAATTCGCGCAAATGGAAGATATTAAACCCACCCGCATTGCCCACGACGTTTAACTGCTCTGGCACAAACTCGAGATGCGCCCTCCCAGAAAAATCCAGCACCACATGGGCAAGGGTTTCGTCCATTGGCACAAAGGCACTGCCATAACGCTCGAGTCCAGTTTTGTCAGAAAGCGCCTGTGCAAATGCCATACCCAGCACAATGCCTGTATCTTCGATTAAGTGATGCGTGTCTACAACTAAGTCGCCCGTTGCCACAACCGCTAGCCCAAAACGCCCGTGGCGCTTTATTGCACCCAGCATATGATCCAAAAAGCCCAAACCGGTCTGAATCTGCCCCTCGAGTGGCTGGTCTAGGTCTAAACCCAAACGAATCTGGGTTTCTAAGGTGTTGCGTTCGATGTCAGCGCAGCGCATGGGGCGTATTATGCCTCAGAAGCGGCAAGCAAAACAGTGGCTCGGGTCTGGACATGGTGCGGCGCTAACCCTTCTGAGGTCTTTAAGGTGATACCTACCCGCTGTGTGTCTATTTCTAAAAGCTGCGCAAGATTGTCGCGCATTGCATCGCGCAGAGCGCCAAGTTTGGGTTGGTCAAGCGTGACCACAACTGCCAGATTCACAATGGCTAAGCCTGCGTTTTGCACCCGTGCCAAACAATCTTTTAAGATGATGCCCGAGTCCATGCCCTGCCATTTGGGGTCGGTATCCGGGTAGAGCTTGCCAATATCACCCAGCGCCAAACTCGAGAGCAAAGCATCCGAAACCGCGTGCAGCACCGCATCGCCATCGGAATGAGCGATTGCGCCATGTGGAGCATTTTGAATCTCGAGACCTGCCAAAACCAGCCTGCGTCCCGCCTCGAGGCGGTGAGCATCCTCGCCATAACCAATTCGCATAAAAAAAGCATACCCTAACAGATGTTCTTGACGCGCCCTCACATACCCACTTATACTCGCGCCCGATGAAGCAGCGTTGCTTTAATAATTCCGACAACGATAATTGTTGTCGGGGCTGAAAAATTGTTTTTGATGCCCCGCTCGAGACCAACCCGAGCGGTTTTTTTTTGAAGGGGAAAGCATGGAACGCACACTGGTACAAGCACTAGCAAACCATATCGGACAAGAAGTCAAACTCGAGGGTTTTGTGCATTTTCGGCGCGACCTTGGAGGAATTCAATTTCTGATTTTGCGCGACCGTACAGGCATAGCGCAGTGTGTTTTAAGTAAGGGCATCCATATTCCTCTGCTCGAGTCGAGTGTGCGTGTGGTTGGCAAGGTTGTAGCAAATGCCAAAGCCCCAAATGGCTTAGAAATCCAAGCCAGCCAATTCGAGGTCATCAGCAGCGCTGTCGAACCCGCCCCTGTCGAGGTTTCTAAGGAAGAGTGGAAGGCAAACCCCGAAACCCTTTTAGACTACCGTTATGTGAGCTTGCGCGGCTTAAAAGAACGTGCCGTACTTAAAATCCAAGCTGCGTTGGTACAGGGTTTCCGCGAAGCGCTCACCAAACAAGGCTTTACCGAAATTTTCACCCCAAAAATTGTCAGTGCAGGCGCAGAAGGCGGCAGCAATTTGTTTGAGGTGCAGTATTTTGAACAAACTGCCTATCTTGCACAAAGCCCGCAGGTTTATAAACAAATCATGGTTGGGGTTTATGAGCGCGTTTTCGAGACTGCTTGTGTGTACCGCGCCGAAGAGCACGCCACCAGCCGCCACTTAAACGAATACATGAGCCTAGATTTCGAAATGGGCTTTATCGAGTCCGAAGAAGATATCATGGACATGGAAAACCTTGTTTTGATCCAAATGATGCAAAAGATAGCGCTCGAGTGCGCCCCTGAACTCGAGTTGTGTGGGGTCAGTGCTCCAACTGTTCCAGCACGCATTCCGCGTATTCCTTTAGCCGAGGCACGCGAACTGTGCAAAACCCAATATGGCTACACCAATGGCGGCAAAGACCTCGACCCAGAGGGCGAACGCATTGTCAGCAGGCACTTTTTAGAGCAGCACGGTTCGGACTTTGTGTTTGTGACTCGTTATCCGCGCAATGCTCGCCCATTTTATGCTTACCCAATTGCAGAAGATAACACCACCCGCAGTTTTGATTTGCTCTTTCGTGGCATTGAGATTACCTCAGGTGGGCAACGCATCAACGATTATCAAATGCTCCTAGACAACATGCACTACCGCCAAGTTGCTCCAGAGGGCTTCGGAGCTTATCTCGAGGTCTTTAAGTACGGGATGCCACCGCACGGCGGATTAGCCATTGGGGCAGAGCGCCTGACCGCCAAAATTCTCGAGATTGGCAATGTGCGCTATGCTCGAGCGTTCCCGAGGGACAGAAACCGTTTAACCCCTTGATTTTTTACTCGAGCAAGCCCGGTTTGGTTTTGGCGGTCTTACCCCCAATAACCCCTAAAAAAGTTAAACTTGACTCATGCGTTCTTTTGTTTATGGCGTGCTGGTAGTGCTGGCATTGTTGTTAGGTTTTAATCTTGGACTGCCGCTTTTATCTCCAGATCAAACAGAATCTCCGCGCCCCAATCTCGAGCCACAACTCGGCACCATTTCCGAATCCGATAATGCCCTGAGTTTTTTTTCGCAGGGCGTACGCAAAATGAATCTGCGTGGAATCGAACCACGACTGTTTTTGCAGCAAGACGGCTGGATTGCCTCGGAAGCCTCGAGACTGACCACCGAAAACGCCGAAGCAATGCAGTTGTTTATTGAAGGTACCCGTAAAACCGCTTCACGCAGCAAGGCAAGAGACCCCCAGTATGCAACTTTTGATGCAGTCAATTTGGAAGCCCTGCCTCGAGATGTGCAAGGCTGGCACCAGTTGGCAGAATTGCTGCTTTTACGCGCCAATTTGTATCTGACCAGCAACGACCCTACTTCGGCATGGCGCTATTACTTTTTGGTCTGGAAAGCCGCCAACCAGATTCGCAATGCAAACGGCTCTCTCATCGAACTCGATGTCGGTGATAGCCTCGCACAGCTCGCGCTCTCGAGCATGCGAACTGCAATGCGCCAAAGTCAATTTGATGATGCCACATGGCGCAAGCTGTTGCGTGACCTCCAAGCCCAGCCTCTAGATAACGGTGCCCTTGACGAAAGCCTCAAATCCGAACGGCGCTTTTTTAGCTTGGCGCTCGATGCCGCTTCGGGGAAAACCCCGAGTCAGTCCCTACGCATTGGGGTCAGTTCGCCTTTGGTGCGTTTTTTACCGCGAAAATACTCGTTACAAGTGCAAAAAACCCTTGAAACCTATACGCTTTGGCTCGAGGACATCCAAAAACGTGCTAGCAATTGCCCCGATGCCATTGCCACCGAACCGCCCAATCCGCCTGAATTTTTGACTGCCAATCCGCTTGCAGCAAATGGTATTGGCAACGCTCTGCTGACAAGTTGGGTTCCGCCCTACGGGCTTGCAACTCGAGCCTGTAAACTCGAGCAAGCCTACCGCGCCACTTTAATTTTTATGGCACTCCATGCCACCACAGCACTAACCAACGGCATACCGCCGAGTAATTTAGCAGTGCTCGAGGGACGTTATTTTGAAAAACTGCCCAAAGACCCTTTCGCGCTTGGTAAGAACTTTCAGTGGGATATCAATGGCAAAATTCTACGCTCGGCAGATGGGACAGGGTATAGCTTTGAGTTCTAATGTGCACCTCCTAGCTCGAGATTTCGTGGTGCTTTGGTTCGGAAGTCTTTGTAAATGTAATACAACACTCACTCTGAGCCAACATGGGTTTTGAAGAGTTTCTGGCAACTTGGACAAAAGTGTGTTCCTCGTCCCGCTAGGGTGTACTTTTCTATGCTTGCGCCACAGCGCGAACAGGGCTGTCCAGCGCGGTCATAGACATGATGCTCGAGTTGAAAATAACCAGGCGCTCCATCCGGCTGCTGGTAACTGTTGTCCGAAAGCGTGCTGCCTCCAGCTTCGACTGCCCTGGTCATGACTGCGATGATTGCAGTGTGTAGGCGTTTAGCTTGTGCATGACTGAGTTGACCAGCTTCGGGGTGAATTCTTGCCAGCCACAGGCTCTCGTCGGCATAGATATTGCCCACTCCCGCTACGGGCTTTTGGCTCAATAGCGCAGGTTTGACTCGAGATACACGGTGCATGGCTTTGGCAAAGGCTGGCAGTGTAAAATCCGTCCCAAGAGGCTCTGGTCCCATTTGCGCAAGGGCTTTGTGGTGTTCCCATTGATTGCTTGGCACAACTTCCCAAAAACCAAAACGCCTCGAGTCTACATAACTCACTTCGCCGTCGTGTAACACCAAACGCAGGCGTTCAAAACGGGGAGGCTCGAGGAAAGGCGGCAAGCGAAATCCGCCAGTCATTTTTAAGTGAATCAACACATCTAAGCCGTCATCGAGGCGCAAAATAATGTACTTGCCGCGCCGTTCGAGTTTTTGGATTTGTTTACCGAACATTGCGGTGGTGTTGCGGTAGCGTTTGGGGTCGCTGTGTACTACATCGCGGATGATGCGCCCCAATAAAAACGGCTCGAGCATACGACGGGTGGTTTCGACTTCGGGAAGTTCTGGCATGAGGGTATTTTATTGGGTAAAATAACCACAGATGAATCTCGAGGCGCAAATCTATGCTTGAGCGTTTTGTAGCTGGCGATTTACGCGCCCTGGCAAGGGCTATCACTTGGGTTGAATCGTTTGATACACGTGGTTTTGAGTTGCTTCAAGACTTGCGTGGCAAGCAGGCAGCAAAAAGTCTGGTGGTTGGCATGACGGGTGCACCAGGCGCGGGCAAAAGTACCCTTACCGATGCCTTGATTACCCAGTGCCGTGCTGCTGGCGCAAAAGTAGCGGTGCTGTGTATAGACCCCAGCAGCCCTTTTAGCGGCGGCGCGATTCTCGGTGATCGCATTCGTATGGGGCGGCATCACCAAGACAAAGGTGTGTTCATCCGCAGCATGGCAAGCCGAGGCGCGCTGGGTGGGCTTTCCAAAACTACAGTTTCCGCACTGGCGTTGCTCGAGGCATTTGGCTTTGAATATATTTTCCTCGAGACTGTTGGTGTGGGGCAATCCGAAGTGGACATTGCCAGCGTTGCCGACCACACCATACTGGTGTTGACTCCAGCAGGTGGAGACGCAGTGCAGGCATTTAAGGCGGGCATCATGGAAATCGCCGATGTATTCTGCATCAATAAAGCTGACTTGCCTGGCGCAGACCGCCTGCTACGCGAGATTCGTGCTGCTCAAGAACTCGGTGCACACGACCAACACACATGGTTCGCACCAATTATTCAGACCATTGGCAGTGAACAAAAAGGCGTGACCGAGTTGCTCGAGGCAATCAAGACCCATCGTATTCATTTGGGCGAAGCTGGCTTAGCAGTGCGGCGGCTCGAGCGGGCGCGTTTTGAGTTAAATGCAGCGATACAATCTCTTGCACAAGAAAAAGCCAAAGATGCCGAACTCGAGCTACTACACGCCATTGAATGCGGCAAAAAAACTGCCCGGCAGGTGGCGCGTATCGTGCTTGGTGTAACGGCATAGGTTGTGCATTGCCCAATACCTCAATTTAGTCTGCTAGAAAGCATTTTCTAGACCAGTTGGCACGCTAGAGTGTTGAATATGGAATATCGCAGACTAGGCAGTAGTGGCTTAAAAGTTTCGCGCATTGCTCTGGGTGGTTGGACAACCTTCGGCGCTAGTGTGACCGACGAAGTGTTAGCAGAGTCAATCATCGAAAAGGCAATTTCAGGTGGGATTAATTTTTTTGATCAAGCCGATATTTATGCCAAAGGTGCAAGCGAGCGCCTGATGGGTAAATTCCTAAAAAAGTACAATCGCAATAACCTGGTCATCTCGAGCAAATGTTTCTGGCCCATGTCCGAAGACCCCAACGACCGCGGACTCTCGCGAAAACACATCATGCAAAGTGTAGACGGCAGCTTAAAGCGTCTTGACACAGATTACCTCGATATTTACTTTTGCCACCGCTTTGACCCGGACACCCCACTCGAGGAAACCGTGAGCGCGATGAGCGACCTTGTACACATGGGCAAAATTTTGTATTGGGGAACCTCTGAATGGACAGCTGAGCAAATCCAGAGCGCAGTGCAGTTGGCTAAAGAAAATGGCTTGGTGGCTCCTGTAGTCGAGCAACCACACTATAGTTTGGCATTTCGTCATCGTGTTGAACAAGAGATTATGCCCACCACCACCAAGCACGGTGTTGGTTTAGTGGTCTGGTCTCCGCTTGGCATGGGTGTGTTAACAGGCAAATTCGACAACGGCGATGTGCCCGGAGCAAGGCTTTCCGAGACCAAGATCGGGCGTGAACTCTACACCCCAGAAATCATCGAAAAAGTGCGCCAACTCAAACCTATTGCCGATGAACTCGGCATCAGCCGCACGGCGCTGGCACTCGGTTGGGTTTTGCGCTCAAGCGCCGTCTCGAGCGCGATTGTAGGTGCAACCAAGCCAGAGCAACTGGATGAAAGCCTGAGCGCCCAAGATTTGGTCTTAGATGCAAGCACCATTGCTAAACTCGATGCGATTTTTACACCTTGATGGTTTGCGTGCCTCAGAGCATTTGTTGTAGTCTCGGCTTTTTTACGGTGTGCTAAAACCGTGGCACCCGCGTGGTGCGCAAATGAAAACTCCACGGGGTTTTAATCGGTGTCTCGAGTTCTTTATAGCGCTCGAGCAAGAACGGCTTAATTGCCCGACCAGCTTCAAAACGCAACTCGAGTGGAATGTTTTTGGTAAAGCTGTACAAGCCATCTTCGAGTGCCTCGACTACCTCGAGCGGAGTATGCGAGACCTCCCAACGCGAAACGACAACTTCTTCAGGATGAAAACCGCGCCCTTCAAGGTATTGCAAACTGGCATTGAGTGCAGCGCGGTGTCCACCGCGTTGCACAGGGTGCCCCATTTTCTCGAGTTGTCTGCACCACGCATCTTGAATCTCGAGCTCGGCGCTGCTAGCATCGGGAGAATCCCAGCCTTCAAATAAAAAGCCGTTCGGGGTGAGAACGCGAACGGCTTCGTCAAGGGCGCTGGTCAAGTCCGGCACCAAATGCCAGACATGTACTGCAATCACAGCCTGAAAACTATTATCATGAAAAGGCAAGTCTTGGGCATCGGCATTGACTAAACTCACCCGCCTCGAGACACCTGCAAATTTTGAGCGAAAAGCGCTCATCATCTCTGGGTCTATGTCTACACCTGTATAGGTTGCGCCGCGGGCAACAATCGGCATGGCAATCCTACCCGTGCCAACGCCAATCTCCAAAAGGTGTTGCGAGCCTTTGTACTCACGCTCGAGCGGTTCATAAATAGCAGTGGCAATCTTGCCAGAAACTTCTGGCGGATGGTACCGATTTCGGTCGTATGCTCGAGCGACCCGCAAACTCATGCTTTGCCTCCGTGGGGAAATCCGTGGTGATATTAACAAGAACATTTAAATTCGGCAAGCCCTGATACAAAATATGGTTTTTAAGCAAGCACGTCTAACCACAGGTGGTAGCTATCCAACCACAGATGATATTTTTGCAAAATTTCTACTGATTCGCTGTTATGCGCAACAATACACAGACCCCGATAGGTGAAATTTTATGCACTCCGCGCACTGTAAATGCCTCTAGCGGACGCAGATGGGCAAAATCTAAACCAAAATCAATGACCGCCTCTTGCTCCAGACAAATGTATAAGTATTCAGTTTGACTGTCCACACTGTAAACAGACTCGAGCCGCAGAGTTTCAACTTCGACGCCTGCAAGCGGCACAGGAAAACCCCCAGAGCTTTTGGTGACGCGCACCAGATGTGTACCTTTCATTGACAGTATTTTACGCCAAATGGCTTGTTTGTAGCCTGACCCAAAGCGGTAAACTAGAGCTTGTGAATAACCGAACACCTGCGATTGGATTCATTTTCTTTACCTTGTTTATCGACATTTTGGGAATTGGCTTGATTGTTCCTGTCTTGCCTAAACTGATTGAACAGTATGCGGGTGGCACCACTTCGAGTGCAGCATTTTATTCGGGTATTTTGACGGCTGTATACGCAGCGATGCAGTTTGTTTGCGCGCCGATTTTAGGCAGTTTATCCGACCAGTATGGTCGCCGTCCGATTCTGCTTTTGGCGCTTTTTGGCTTGGGCATAGATTATTTGATTCTTGCTTTTGCTCCAAATTTGGCGTGGTTATTTGTCGGGCGTGTGATTGCTGGCGCAACTTCCGCTAGTATTTCTACAGCAACAGCCTATATTGCCGATGTCTCACCCCCAGAAAAACGCGCCCAGAATTTTGGTTTGGTCGGAGCAGCCTTTGGGCTTGGGTTTATTGCAGGTCCGGCTCTGGGTGGTCTACTGGGCAATGTCGGGCTGCACACCCCGTTTTTGGTCGCGGCGGGATTGACGTTGCTCAACTGGTTATACGGTTTTTTTATTCTTCCCGAATCCTTAAAACTCGAGAACCGCCGTGCATTTTCTTGGGCTAGGGCTAACCCCATTGGTTCTTTGGCGGCACTCGCAAAATATCCTGTGGTGCTTTCTTTAAGCGCGAGTATTGTTCTATCAAATTTGGCGCAATTGGGCTTGCAAAGCACCTGGGTGCTTTACACCGACTATAAATTTAAGTGGACACCAGGCGATGTCGGGATTTCCTTAGCGGTTGTGGGTCTGACAGCAGCGATTATGCAAGGCGGGGTAATTCGTATTTTGCTACCAAAACTTGGAGAAAAAAATGCGATTATCATTGGACAAATTACAGGTGTGATCAGCTTTACCCTATATGGTCTGGCAACGCAGGGCTGGATGATGTACGCCATTATTTTTGCGGGTGCTATCGGCAGTATTGGCGGACCCGCCACCCAAGGCATGGTCTCGAGGGGTGTGCCAGATAACGAGCAAGGCGCATTGCAGGGCAGTATCTCGAGCTTGAGCAGCCTAACTGGTGTAGTTGGTCCACTGTTGTCAAATACTGTTTTTGGTTATTTTGTTTCGGATGCTGCCCCAGTTAAAATCCCGGGTATTGCTTTTTTTATGGGAGCAGGATTTTTTGCCCTATCTTTGTTGATACTGTCACGGACGTTCCAAAACCCAATTTTTAATCTGCCCACCAAGGGTAAAAGCACTTCTGTTTAGTCTATGGCTCGAGATTGTATGGTTTGCCTACCACCACTTGCGCCACTTAAAATACGCGGCAAAACCTAGCCCCGATAAAATAAACATCGCCCATGCAAAGGCATAACCCCAAGGTTCCTCGAGTTCGGGCATGAGTTTATAGTTCATACCCCAAACCCCCGCCAAAAAGGTCAGTGGCAAAAAAATACTACTCATCGTCGTGAGGGTTTTCATCACTTCGTTCATGCGGTTGCCCTGCACGCTCAGGTGCACATCGAGTAAGCTCGAGAGCACGTCGCGGCTCGAGTCCAGCCCGTCGTAACTGCGTGTTAAATGGTCGCCGACATCGCGCAGGTACATTGCGGTATTGGGTTCGGTGGTGCTCACATAGCGCGAGCATTGGGCGATGGCTTCGCGTGCGCTACTGACCAAGCGACGCGCATGAATCATGGTGTGTTTCAGCTCGAATACCTCAGAGAAAAATCCGTGATCTTGTTTTTGGTTTGGTGCAAATACGCGCTCTTCGAGTTCGTCGGTGCGGGTTTCGAGTTCGTCCAAAAAGGTAAAAAACGTATCTGTGCCACGGTCGAGGAGTGCAAAAAGCACATCGGCTACGTGTAAGTTTTGGCGCGTGTTCAGTTCACTCCAGACCGACTCGAGATAGGTTACTGGTTCATTGCGGATGGTCAAAAGCGTATCCACTTCTGGAAACCAAAACACGCTAATACGTTCGGTGCGGTCGGTCACGTCCTCGGGTTCGGCAAGGGTGCGAAAAATCAAAAATAAATGTTCGACATACGCCTCAAACTTGCTCCAATGCCCTTTCTCGAGTGCATCCTCGAGTGCCAGAGGGTTGAGCCTAAACAGCGCCTGTAGTTTACTGATATCTTCTGGGCTTGGACTTTCGGCATCGATCCAAACGCGCTTGGTGCGCTCGAGCGGAAGCTGACTGCACTGCTCGAGACACTTGACACGAATACCTGGACATGCATGCAGTACAGGATGCTTGGAGGGTGTGGTCATGGGCTGCCATTCTACCAAGCTGCAACAAAAAAGGCGGCTTCTCTATCGCCAACAAGCAGATGAGAGCGTTATAAAGTAGAGAAATCTACGGCTTACACGGATGCATACAATAGTCTCGAGCACAGCACTAACCCTGTCCAGCACCACATAGACAGCGATGCAAACGTCTAATCCCCACGGAGCGCTTTGCCAATTTTACTGAATAACCCCTCTGGGGGGCTAATTTGCTCTCCTGTTTCCTTGGCGTATTCCTCGAGCAGTTCTTTGGCGCGTTTGGAGAGTTTTTTGGGAATCTCTACCCCTATCGTGACAATCAAATCGCCTTCTCCACGGGCTTGCAGACGCGGCATTCCCTTGCCACGCAAGCGCAAGGTGTCGTTTGGTTGTGAACCAGCAGGAACCTCGAGCAAATGCGCTCCATCAAGGGTAGGAATCTCGAGTTTTGTCCCCAAAGCTGCTTGTGCCAAACCGATACGCGCCGTGTAGTGCAGGTCGTCGCCGTCGCGGGAAAGGTGCTCGTGGGGTTTAAGTTCCAAAAATACATACAAATCGCCCGCCGGTCCCCCAAATAACCCTGCATTGCCTTGCCCCGCGACCCGCAAACGATAACCGCCGTCAATACCCTTTGGCAGTGTAACCGTGACCTTTTCGGGTTTGATGGTACGTCCACGCCCATGGCACTTGGTGCAGGGTTCGGGGTTGATTTCACCTGTACCACGGCAGGTTGGACAGGGTGCAGCAGTCATGAAATTACCCAAAATAGTGCGTTGTTGTTGGCGTACCTGTCCTGTACCATTACAGGTTTGGCAGCTTTGTAGACCTTTGCCACCTGGTTCAGCACGGTTGCCATTGCAATGCGAACACACAATCAGCTTGTCTATTTCAACTTCGATGTCTGCTCCTGCACGGGCTTGCTCGAGTGTGATGTAGGTTTCGATCTGTAGGTCTTCGCCGCGTGCGGCACGCCGACCACCACCACGCGCAGCGCGTTGTTGTCCAAAGACATCACCGCCAAAAACACTGTTAAAAAGGTCGAATAAATCACCACCTGTAAAGCCGCCATCAAAGCCACCCACACCGCCACCAACCTTGCCAAACTGATCGTATTGGGCGCGTTTTTCGGGGTCAGAGAGTACACTATAGGCTTCGTTGATTTGCTTAAATTTTTCTTCAGCTTCTTTGTTGCCTGGGTTTTTATCGGGGTGGTATTTCAGTGCCAAGGCGCGGTAGGCGCGTTTGATTTCATCTGCATCAGCACTTTTTGTGACACCTAAAAGTCCGTAGTAATCCATAAGCTTTTCAAGTTTACACGACAACACTCAAGGTTTTGTAGTGTTTATTTGTTATACAGCTGTACTAAGCTCTGATTGTTTCCTGTAACACAACAGGCTAGAATAGCGCCATGTATCTATTTTTCCTTCTTTGCTGTGCCGCAGCGCCCCCCCCTCGAGCCACCATTTTTCTCGAGGGAGGGGGTGCTTATGGCTATTGTTGGTGAACCCTTGCAAATCGAGCGTCCTGTGTCTTGGGTGGCACTGGTTGGCTTTATGGGAACGGGCAAAAGTCGTATTGGCTGGGAGTTGTCGCGCACCTTGGCATTGCATTTTTTCGATACCGATAAGGTCATCGAAAGAGTGGCGGGCTTGACCGTCGCCCAGATTTTTGAGGTTTACGGCGAGCCAACCTTTAGGGCTTTTGAGTCCGAAACGGTCGAGCGCTGTGTACATTTAGACGAAGCAGTGATCTCTTGCGGTGGTGGTACTTTTGCCAACGCCGAAAACCGTGCACGGTTGCTCGCGCGCGGTCCTGTGGTGGCACTTTCTGCAAGCCCAGAAACCATTCTCGAGCGAACCAGACGCAGTCCTCGAGTATTGTTGCAGGTTCCTAATCCACTTGCCAAAATCGAAGAATTGCTTTCGGTGCGTAAACCTTTTTACGACCAAGCGCCGATTCAGGTGTCTACCGATGGACGTTTGCGCCGCGAAGTGGTGCAAGAAATTGTTCAGAAGCTCGAGGCGTGGCACGAAGCCAATGATTTAGCAATTGGTTACTAAATACCTCTAAAACGATTACTGATAACTGTAAAAGCCGCGCCCGCTCTTGCGCCCGAGCAAGCCCGCCTGCACCATTTTTCGCAAGAGTGGGCTGGGGCGGTATTTGTCGTCTCCTAAGCCCTGATGCAACACTTCCATAATTGCAAGACAAGTATCTAAGCCGATAAAGTCGGCGAGTGTCAAAGGTCCCATTGGGTGGTTCATCCCGAGCTTCATGATTTGATCTATAGATTCTGGGGTGGCTACGCCTTCCATCACACACTGAATGGCTTCGTTGAGCATTGGCAGCAAAATGCGGTTGCTCACAAAACCGGGGAAATCATTGCACTGCACGGGTGTCTTGCCCATTTTTTGTGCGGTATCAAGCACAAAGGCAGTGGTTTCTTCTGAAGTCAGATGCCCACGAATAACTTCTACCAGCGCCATCAGCGGCACAGGGTTCATAAAGTGCATCCCGATAAAGTGCTCGGGGCGACCCGAAGCATTGGCAAGTTCGGTGATGGGGATACTCGAAGTGTTACTGGCAAGCACCCCTTCTGGCTTAACAATTTTGCCAAGTGTATTAAAAAGTTCGCATTTAATCGCTTTGTTTTCTAGAATGGCTTCTACCACCAAATCACATTCTGCAAACGCCTCGAGCGAGGTGGTGGTTTGGATACGAGCCAAAGCACTTTGGGCAGCAACTGGCTCGAGTTTTTGTTTTTCCACTAGTTTATTGAGCGATTTTTGAATGCCTGCCACGCCACGTTCTAAAAAGCGCTCTTCCACATCGCGCAAAACGACGCTAAACCCCGAGACAGCCGCCACTTGGGCGATACCTGCACCCATCTGCCCTGCTCCAATAACTCCAAATTTCATAGGGCTAGTCTAACAAGATTAAGAACGCATAGCGCGGTCTCGAGCCACAGTCTTGTTTACCTTCATCAAAAGTTATCTGTTTACAAAACGCAGCACCGCATCACCCAACAAAGTTAGGCATTTTCCATCACCACTCACAGAATAGCTTTTGACCGAAGCGAGCCGGCTTAAAAACGTGCTTTCTGCATCCATTAGGCTTTTTTCGCAGGCTTTGCGCGTGGTGGCAAACCCAGTAAACTCGAGACGCACCCCGCTTTGCTTGTAGCGACCATTAAAATTGTTGCAGCCCGCAAAACCGCTTATTTTTCCAGCAGACAGAGTAAAACTTTGTTTGCCGTTTTGCCAAGTGGTCTCGAGTCGGTTTTGGGCAAAAACAGGACAAAGGGCAAGCAAGACAAAAACAAAGAGTCTTTTCACGGACTCTATTGTGCGTTTCTGGGTGTATAAAAGATGTGCAAAAAGTAAAGATTTTAGGAAACTCACGCCAGTCTGTATTTTTTTTGTGAAATCCCAGTACAATGGGGTTGTGTGGCGACTTGGAGTTCTTTTAGCATTTGTGGTGGCGATAGCAGTAGGGTATTACTCCGGTTTAACTGCCGCGCAGTCGCGTTTGGTAACACCAGACGAGATTAACAATGTCGAAGTGCGGACGCGCAATATTCGTGGTGTGGTCACAATTATTTCTAAAAGTGCCCCCGAGGCTGTACCACAAGGCGAAGACCCCAATATCTATTCAACAGGTTTTTTTTATAGCGCCAATCGTATTATCACCAATTACCATGCAGTCAATAACGACCCTGTAAGCGTCCAGGTGCAACTTTTTGATGGGCGCAGATTTCGTGCCGAAATAGAAGCCTATGACATTGGCATCGATATCGCCATACTGAGTGTGCAGGGTATAACCGCACCTGCAGTATTACGCTTCTCGAGCAGTGCAGAAGTCTTACCTGGACAAAAAGCGATTGTGCTGGGTAGCCCGCAACGCAAGCCCAACAATGTTGCTGTAGGTGTGGTTTCGGGATTTAACCGCATCGAAGAGTTTCCCGACGAAATCGGTATTGAAATCCCTGAAATGATGCTCACCGATGCCAATATCGAATCTGGCAATTCGGGTGGACCAGTGCTGGATTCCAAGGGCTTTGTGATTGGTGTAGTAGATGCCAACTTGGAGAGCAGCCTCACCGCCACAGGCAAAATTGGGTTGGCGATACCTGCTCCGCTTGTGCAGCAAAGTATTTCCGACCTCGAGCGCTTTGGGGTTTCGCAGCGTGGTAAGTTGGGGGCGCAGCTCAAGGATGTCTCTGAACTCGAGCCTTTTGTGCTGCGTGAGGTCGGTTTGAACTCGAATCGTGGTGCTTTAGTGATGGCTATTGACCCAAGCAGTGCAGCAGCAAGAGCTGGTCTGCGGGCTTCAAAACTTGATCGTGATGGGCGTATTAGCGAACTGGGCGATGTAATCCTCAAAGTTGGCAGCCGCGATGTGCAAGGGCGCTATGATGTGATTCAGCAAGTCGCCAAACGTCGCCCTGGCGATACTATTACCTTGAGTGTCTGGCGCAATAGGCGCCCTGTAGAACTTAAATTTGTGCTCAACCGCGTGACACAATAAATTTAGTGCCCGCGCAGTTCTTTTTGCCATTTCTCGAGCAAACCCAGTGCCTCGAGCGGCGTAACCCTGCCTAAATCCAGTGCTAAAATATTGGCGGCAACTTTGCCCGCTCCGTCATTTGCCATTCCCTCGAGCGAACGCAAAACCGCCTCGGCGCGGCTGGTGACACTTGGCGGCAGTCCTGCGAGTTGTGCAACATGAACGCCATAACTTTTAGAGGCTGCACCATGCAGCACTTGGTGGTAAAAGCGCAAGCCATGTTGCGCTTCTTCTTGGGCAGCGACATGCAAGTTGCACACCCCTGCTAGATTGGTCTCGAGCTGGGTCAGTTCAAAATAATGCGTAGCAAACAAAACCACTGCCCCCGTGTTGCTTAAAAACTCAATGGCTGCTTGAGCAATCGCCAAGCCATCATAGGTGCCAGTACCGCGCCCAATTTCGTCTAAAATAACCAAACTGTTTTCTGAAACTCCGTGCAGGATTTGCGCCAACTCGCGCATCTCGACCATAAAGGTGCTTGCCCCGCCTGCTAAATCGTCAGACGCGCCAATACGCGTAAAAATTCGATCGAAAATTCGCAAACTTGCACGCCTAGCTGGTACAAAAGAGCCAATCTGCGCCAAGAGTGCAACCAGGGCAGTTTGGCGCAAAAAAGTGCTTTTGCCACTCATATTTGGACCAGTGATGAGACTGATGCGGCTTTTATCGGTAGCCACAAAATCGTTTGGTACAAAATTTGGGTTCGTGGTTTCGACCACCGCGTGCCGTGCCTCGAGCAAGCAAATTTCGCCGCGCTCTATCATTTGTGGGCGCACATAATTGCGTATCGCAGCAATTTCGGCTAAGTTTGCCAAAACATCCAAATCGGCAAGGGCGCTGGATAAAAGCTGCAGGCGCTCGGTATGGTTGGCAAGTTGAGTGCGTAACTCGAGAAAAACCGTGTACTCGCGTGCTCGAGCGCGTTCTTCAAAGTGCAGCACCTCACGCTCTTTTTCGCGCAGGTCTGGACGGGTAAAGCGCATTCGGTCTTTTAAGGTAGCAACAGCGCGGTAATCATCTGGTACAAGATTTTTATGGGTGTTCGTGACCTCGAGATAATAGCCAAAAACGTTGTTATAACCCACTTTTAAGTTGCCAATACCTGTGCGCGCACGTTCACTGGCTTCGAGCCGTGCAATCCATAAGCGCCCTTCGAGTGCACGAGTGCGGTACTGATCGAGTTCGGCATCAAAGCCATCGCGTATAAAGCCGCCTTCGGTCAGGCGCAAAGGCGGGGTTTCAATCAGCGCGGCTTGCACCATTTGCGCAGCGTGGGCAATTGGATCGAAGCGAGTCTGCAAATCGCGCAGCAAGCGTTCGCAAAATGGCTCGAGCAGGGTTTGCAGTTCTGGAATCAACTCGAGTGTGCGTAAAAGCGCCACCAAATCGCGCGCATTGGCACGCTGCATGGCAACTCGGGTTGCCAAGCGCTCAAGGTCGGCAGCACGGTAAAGCGCTGCGCGAATCGCTTTGCGCGTCTCAGAGTCGCGGTAGAGGGCTTCTACTGCCTCGAGCCGATCAAAAATCAGCCCTGCATCTAAGAGTGGGGCACGCAACCATGCTTTTAAGCGTCTGCGCCCAGGTGCAGTGCGGGTGTCGTTTAATGCCCCAAACAATGTGGCGCTTTCAGGAGCAGTGGGCGAAAGCGGCACAAAAACCTCGAGTGCACGCAATGCAGCCTCGTCGAGGCGCATTTGCGCTCCAGGGTCGTAGCGCTGTATACGCCGTACTGCGGGCAAACGCTCAAGTACACGGCTGGCGTACTCGAGCACCGCCCCACACGCACGGCGCAGTGCAGCCGTCTCGAGCAGGGTTGGAATTGCACCAAACTGCGCTTGCAAGGCTTGTTCGGGAGCCTCGAAACTCGCACTCGAGCGCATCACCGAAAAACGGCTGTTGAATTCCTGCATGAAGGTGCTGTTTTGCTCCAACTCCGGAGCGAGCAAAACCTCTGCGGGGCGATAACGCGAAAGTTCGTCGTAAAGTGCACCCCGACTCGAGACTTGGGCGCATTTGAACTCTCCCGTGCTGACATCGAGCAAAGCGAGTGCATAACCATCGCCGCCTGCGACACTGGCTAGAAAATTTTCTTCACCGCGCAGAATTTCCTCGAGCGCAACCGTACCAGGGGTAATCAGTTGAGTGACCGCGCGAGCTACCAAGCCCTTGGCTTGGCTTGGGTCTTCGACTTGTTCGGCAACCGCAATGCGCTGACCTAACTTCAACAGGCGTTCGATGTGAGTCTCGGCGGCACGGATTGGAATGCCTGCCATCGGGGTGGAAAAATCTTTAGATTGCTTGTGGGTCAGAGTGATATTCAGCAGTTTAGATAAGCGTTCGGCATCTTCGCCAAAAGCTTCATAGAAATCGCCAACTTGAAAAAGTAAAATGTATTCGGCGTATTGGTCACGCAGCAACACATACTGCTCGAGCAGTGGGGGCAGAGCGCCTGAGCCTGTACCTTTGAGCGACACGGCGGGATTATGACACGCATCTCGA
>JBKBVO010000209.1:0-3739 GCA_046289535.1 Deinococcales bacterium
GGGCTAGATGTGCAGCATGTCGCGCAGTGCCAAAAAGCTGCGCTCGAGGCTGGTGCAGTAGACATCTTGGTCAATAATGCAGGGGTCAATCGTGTTCAATGGGCAGAAGATGTGAGCGAAGAAAATTGGGATTTGGTGCTGGACACCAACCTCAAAGGCGCGTTTTTCTTGAGCCAAGCCGTGGGTAAGCAGATGATTGCGCGCGGGCAGGGTGGCAGAATCATCAACATCGCTTCGCAAAACGGTTTGATTGGTTACTACCAACGAGCCGCTTACTGTAGTGCCAAAGCAGGTTTGATTAACCAGACAAGGGTTTTGGCGCTCGAGTGGGCAAAGTATGGAATCACTGTCAATGCGCTTGCGCCTACCTTTGTGCTTACGCCTTTGACTGAGCAGACATTTTCGCAACCCGAAATCAAAAAAGACTTAGAGAGCCGTATCCCGCTGGGGCGTATTGCCACGGTCGAAGATATGCTTGGTGCTTGCGTATTTTTAGCCTCGAGTGCCGCAGGGTTTATCACAGGGCATACGCTGGCGATAGATGGCGGTTGGACAGCAATTTAACCAGCCATAGCCATATGCCAGTGCCTACGTTATACTTGCCAAGTGATTCACGACATCCAAACCGTGTTGGCTAAGCTGCCGCACCGTTACCCGTTTTTAATGATAGACCGCGTGCTCGAGCGCAGCGAAGCCGAAGGGGTTTTGAGCGTGCGCTGCCTCAAAAATGTGACCGTCAACGAACCGTGGTGCATGGGTCACTTTCCGGGTCGCCCAATCATGCCCGGTGTGCTGCAGGTCGAGACGATGGCGCAAGCAGGGGTGTTTTTGCTCGAGCACGCACTCGAGGATGGCAAACTCGCCTTTTTGACCGGTATCGAAAATTGCCGCTTCAGGAAGCCTGTTACCCCAGGTGACCAATTAATCATCGAAGCCAAGCTCGAGTACTTCAGGCGCAGCCTTGGCAAGACCAATTGCAAAATTACCGTAGATGGCACTTTAGTCTCTCAGGCCGATATTTTATTTGCGGTTGGTTAAACCCCAATCTCTTGCAGCACGCGTTCTCGAGTGGTACATTTTATACTAAGTCCAAAAATCTTATGCCTAAAATCCACCCTACTGCGCTTGTAGACCCAGCCGCCCAAATCGCCAACGATGTTCAGATTGGCGCGTTTTGTATTGTCGAAGCCGATACCACGATAGGGGAGGGCTGCAGCCTCGAGTCGGGGGCGCAGGTCTTACGCTTTACGCGCCTTGGTAGAAACAACCGCATCGGCAAGTACACCTTGCTTGGTGGCACACCGATGGACTTAAAATGGCGTGGCGAGGATACCTATCTCGAGATTGGTGACCACAACGACATCCGCGAGTTTACGACCATCCACCGCGGTACAGCGGCGGGCGGTGGTCTAACTAAGGTGGGCAGCCACAACCTGATTACCGCCTATGTGCATATTACGCACGATTGTCTGGTGGGAGACCACAATATTATCGCTAATACCGTACAGGTTGCGGGGCACGTTGAAATCGGCGATTACGTGCGCCTTGGGGTGACGGTGGCAGTGCACCAGTTTTGCCGCATTGGTTCGCACAGCATTATTGGCATGATGAGCAAAATCACCCGCGATATTTTGCCGTTTAGCATGGCGGACGGGCACCCTGCGCGCCACTACACAATCAATAAAGTCGGTTTGGTTCGAGACGGCTTTAGTGCTGCCGAACAGCAAATTTTGCATAGGGCATTCAAAGCTCTGCGCCAAAAAGACGCTGCAGCGATGGTGGCACTCGAGTCCGAGCCGCTTGCACAACGCCTGTTTGCGTTTGCTCGAGCGCCATCTAAGCGCGGACTCTCGAGTTTTGCATGAAAGAAATCGTCTTACTTGTCAATGGTCCTGGCGAACTCTACACGTGGGTTCGCCCTGTGCTGCGCGAGCTGCGCGAGCAAGCCCCCTCCTTGCGTGTGGTGCTGGGCTTGTTGCCTTGCCCCTTTGCGACTGGCTACGAGCGCGGTATCGCCGAAACGCTGCCGCTTGATGCGCTGGCGAGCGTGGCGCAAATCCTCGAGTTCATGGCGGGTGGGCGCAAGCCTGCCGCTTTTGTTGGCTCGAGCGGTTTGGTGCTTGGCTTGGGTGGCGATGTCGCTTTTCCGGGCAGGATTGCCCAGCGCCTCGGCTATGTGGCGTGGCGTTACAGCTTCGAGCCATACTGGAAAAATTCGCTCGAGCGGCTTTTCGTGCACGACGAAAAAACCCTTGCTAGCGCGCTGCGAGTGGGCGCAAAAGCCGAGAATATCGGCAACCTGGTCGCCGATGCGCTGACGCTCGAACCGAATGGGCAGCGCGAAGCCAATTCGGTGCTTTTTTTGCCCGGCTCGAGGAGCTTTCAGGTGGTGCACCTGCTCGGGGTTGCGGCGGCGGTTGCGGAGCGCTTACCTGGGGCGAGTTTTCATATTTCGCGCTCGAGTTTAGTAGACCAAGCAACGTGGGCGCTGGCACTTTCGGGGGAAAAATCCAAGCCTTTCGAGGGTCTAACTCTGCGTCAGGAGGGACGTTACGCCTACACGCCAAACGGCACGCGGCTCGAGGTTCACCACGAACAAGACCGTTATGCGCTGATGAAGCGCTGTGCGATTGCCATCACCAGCCCCGGCACGAACACGCTCGAGCTTGGCATTGCCGGTATTCCGAGCGTGGTCTGCATGCCCCTACAAAAAATGGAACTGATTCCCACCGAGAGCGTACTGCGCTATCTCGAGTGGCTGCCTGTGGTGGGTAAACCGCTCAAACGCGCTGTGGTTTTAGCGTATCTGAGACGCTTTAAATACATTTCACTACCGAATATGCTCAGCGACGAGGCTGTTTTTACTGAGTTGCGCGGTGCAGTCACGGTACAGATGGTCGCCGATGCCGCCAAGGCGCTGCTCGAAAACCAAACCGAGCGCGCACGCATCGAAGCGCGCCTTGTGGCGACTATGCCTCGAGCGGGCGCTGCCAAGCGCTTGGTGCAAAAAATACTCGAGCGGGTCGGTGTATGAACTACGACTCACTCGCGCAGCTCTATGTGCTCCAGTACGCCAATTACCGCGATGACCTCGCCTTTTATGCGCGCCTCGCCGAGCGTCTTGGGGCGGCGCAGATTCTCGAGTTAGGTGCAGGCACAGGGCGGGTCTCTGTACCACTAGCACGGCGTGGGTTTGTAGTCACAGCGCTCGAGCCAAGCCCAAAAATGCTTGGGGCAGCCAAGGCATATGCTACTGCCGAGAATGTGCGAATCGAGTTTGTGAAAGCGGATGCTCGAGATTTTGATTTGGGGCGGCAGTTCCCGCTGATTATCGCGCCGTTCAACATGCTTATGCATCTCTATACGCGCTCTGATCAAGATGCGGCATTGGCGTGTATTCAAAAGCACCTCGAGCCTGGCGGTGTTTTTGCGTTTGACTTGTACCAGCCTCATTTTGCGCTCGAGGGCGTGCTGCGTCACGAAGGCGAGACCTTTGTGCTCGAGGATGGCGCGCGGCTTGATGTGTTCGTGCATCAGCGCATTGACCGTTTGGCTCAGATGTGCTACACGACCTATTTTTGCGATACAACGCAGCCGAGTGGTGCACTCTCGAGACAGGTTTTAACACTCGAGCAGCGCTATTTCACGCGCTTTGAACTCGAGCGCTGGCTTTCGGGGTTTCGGCTCGAGTGGTATGGAGATTTCTCGGGTGGGCGGCTCGAAGCACACAGCCCGCACT
>JBKBVO010000016.1:0-18907 GCA_046289535.1 Deinococcales bacterium
TCCCCAAGAGGCTCGAGTGGTCAGATGCCATTTTGCGTTATTTTGCAGGCGATATCCACGCTCTTGAGCAAATCCCCACCGAAACTGGCGGCACCGAGTTCCAGCAGCGCGTTTGGAAGGGCTTAAGACATATACCCGTTGGACAAACAAGAAATTACCTCGAGTTAGCGCAAGCAATTGGGCAACCCACTGCTGTGCGTGCGGTAGGTATGTGCAATGGCTTAAACCCAATATTGCTTATTTTGCCATGCCACCGTGTGATTGGGAAAAACGGCAAACTCACTGGCTATACAGGTGGTCTCGAGCGCAAACACTGGTTACTGGCGCATGAAAGCGTGGCATGACAGGCAAGCATTGGGGGCTACTCACGCTTCTTGCATCCATCTGGGGCGCAAGTTTTATTTTTTATCGCATTATTGCTCCAGTTTTAGGCGCAGTTTGGACAGCAGAGACTCGAGTGACCATAGCAGGGTTGGCGCTCTTAGGATTTGCTGTGTTAAGCCAAGCCAAACTCGAGCCAGAGCGCTGGCGTTGGTATGGACTGATTGGGGTACTCAATAGTGGTATTCCCTTTGCTTTAATCGCTTTTGCCCAACTGAAACTCAGCGCTTCAATGGCAGCAATTCTTAATGCCACCACACCGATGTGGAGTGTGTTGCTTGGAGTGGTGTTTTTTGGAAGTGCGTTTAGCATCCATAAGGGAATCGGGCTCATTTTAGGCGTGCTTGGTGTATCGGTATTGGTGGGCTGGTCTCCGCTCGAGCCAAATCTCCAAACCACCCTTAGCATTCTGGCAATGCTTGGTGCTACATTTTGCTACGGACTCTCGAGCAACCTAGCCAACAGATTCCTCAAAGGCGCACCACCCTTGGGTGCAGCAGTCGGTTCGCAACTTGGCTCGAGTGTGGCGCTCTTGCCGCTCTTGCCTTTTGACTTACCTCGAGCTACGCCAAGTTTATTGGTATTTGTTTGTGTGCTAGCCTTGGCACTACTCTGTACCGCCATCGCTTATATTCTGTATTTTCGCTTGATTTTAGATGTCGGAGCAGTTCAAGCCAGCACTGTTACACTGCTTGTCCCTATTTTTAGCATGATTTGGGCAAGCCTCTTTTTAGGCGAATCGCCAACCCTCGTAAAACTCGTTGCCTGCAGCATTATTGTAACTGGGGTTTTGTTGATTAACCACTCAAACACAAAGCCGTGACACACTGGTGTGCTAGACTATCGTCTTGTTGCATGATAGTCCTGGCTTGTGCTCCGCTTCAGTCGGGTGAAAACTGTTTTTAACATATATTTATGGCACCACAGAACTTGGGGTAGAGCTTATCTCTACCCCAGTATCTTTTGGCACGAACAGCTTTATCTGCCTAAATAATTTTCGCTCGAGTCAAGCGCATCACGCAAAATCGGAATCATCTCGAGTGCCTTGCCTGTACCAAGTGCCACAGCCTGGATTGCATTTGGCGCAATAATCACAGGGATACCAGTGGCTTGGCGCAAACGTTCGTCGAGATTACGCAACATCGCACCGCCACCAGTCAGAATAATGCCTCGGTCTATGATGTCCGAAACCAACTCAGGCGGCGTGGACTCGAGCACTTGCTTGACCAAATCCACAATTTTTTGTACTGGTTCTTGCAGGGCTTCGGCAATATCGGCACTGGTGAGTTGCACGGTTTTTGGCAAACCATTAATCAGGTCGCGCCCGCGCACTTCTGCGGTGAGAATGTCATCGTCTTCGGTAAGGATTGCCGCACCAATTTTGACTTTCAATTCTTCGCTGCTGCGCTCGCCAATCATCAGATTTTCTTTGCGCCGCACGTATTTAATAATGGCTTCGTCGAATTCATTACCTGCAATTTTAATGCTGCGACTGACAACAATCCCACCCAAGCTAATCACAGCAATATCGGTACTGCCACCGCCAATGTCCACAATGATGCTGCCCGTTGGTTCGGCGATTTGCACACCTGCACCAATCGCGGCTGCCATTGGTTCTTCAATTAAGTAAACCTTGCGGGCGCGTTCGCGCACCGCCGAAATAATACCGCGCTTCTCGAGATTGGTTACGCCACTTGGCACACCGACCATAATTGTTGGGCGCAAAAAGCGGGCATAACCTGTAATCACTTTATCTAAAAACTTCGTGAGCATGCGCTTGGTCAGTTCAAAATCTGCAATCACACCATCTTTAATCGGTCGTACCGCAACGATATTGCCCGGTGTGCGTCCAATCATGCGGTAGGCTTCTTCGCCCACTGCTTTGACTTCCTTAGAGTCTCGCACCATCGCAATCACACTTGGCTCTTGCAACACGATTCCTTTGCCACGAATGTACACCAAAAAATTAGCCGTACCTAAATCAATTCCGATATCCTCTACAAGTTTCACGCCGTCTCCTAGCACGCAAAAAGTCATTTTGCGATTAATTCAATAAGAACATGCCCGCAAAAGCGAGTCTCGAGCAGCGAGTATACATCTTTTGATGTGCTGCCGATAAGGGCAGGTTAGCAAGCCGCAAGTGCTTAGGGGTTAAACCGCTTTTAGAACCCCTCTTTTTATCCAACTTTGATAGTTTGCATTCCAGATCTCGAGGTAAGCTGCATCGAAATGCTCTGGCTTGCGCGCTGGTTTATTGGCTTTGCCGTGCTCCATCACTTTAGAGCGGTGCAAGTTAAATACCACTTCGGGGTGTTTCTCAGGCAGATGCAGCACAATCAATTCGGGCGCAGGATCCAACTCGAGCAAAGCCGCGCTCGAGGTCAAGATACCAATTTTCCCATCTTTGGGTTCGCGGAACAGTGTAAACATTTCAACGTATGGTGAAATCCCGCTTGCATCGGCAAGGTACGCCGCTGCAAAGGTATCGGCATCTTTAATATAGGCAAAAAAGTTGCGCTGATAGGGCATGTTTTTAAGCCTGTAGGCATTTGTCTGTACAAAATCAAGGCTGTGCAAAATGTCGCGGTTTTCTTTGGCTTGAATCGCGTGCTGCACCGAAGCCCCAAGCGCATCCCAATGCTCTTCTTCGGCAATTTCTAACTCGAGCTTATCGGGGTAATCATCGGGCGATAAAACATCGCGACGCAAGAAACGTGGCAACACGAGCGATGCGCGCTCTTGGGGGTTCAGCAGCCGCTCGAGTTCAAGTTTAGAGAGTTTGGTTAGGTTTAAGCGGTAGGGCATAAGATTTTTGGTAGGAGCAACCACGAGGGTCGCCCGTTTGGAGACTAGAGCTTTTTACCTTTCTGATTAGTTTTTCTCGAGTCTCGAGAAGGTTTTTGAAGACACGGCGCTCGAGGATTTGGGTTGATTGGCGCGACGCAACGCTCTTTTCACGCCTTTGCGCTTGCTTACAGCCTACATTTCGTCTGGAGCTTCGATTCCCAAGGTGGCTAGGGCTTGACGGATGGCATCCGCTACTCGAGTCACAACAGCTAGACGAGCTTCGCGTAAGCCTTCGGGAGCGTGGAGAACACTGGTGTCGGATTTTCCGTTTTGGTCTTTATGATTGTAATAGCCGTTAAATGCGGTAGCCAACTCGAGGGCATAAGCACACATTGGGTGCGGAGATTGCTCACGGATACACAGGTTTAGGATTTCGGGATATTTCGCAACGACCTTTAAAACAGACAACTCGAGTTCACCAAGAGCAGCGTAGTCAGGTGTACCAGTTAAATTTTGAGCTGCGTATTCTCGAATAATCTTTTTTGCTCTTGCATGGGCGTACTGCACAACAACGGCAGTATCGCCTTGCAGGGCGAGGGCAGCATCCCAACGGAAATCTATTTGGCGCTCTGGGGTAGCCTTCAAAAAGGCAAATTTGAGCGCCCCCAGACCTACTTGTGGGGCTACAGTATCAGGGTTCGGATGATTAGGGCTGATTTCTTGCATCGCAGCCATGGCTCGAGCTTTTGCTTCGGCAATCACCTCGTCGGCACTTACAGTGATTCCCTTGCGCCCACTCATGGTTTGCCCCTCGAGCAGCACGGTTTCGTTTGCAAGGTGGTGATGTTGCTTGATGTACATGCCATCGGCAATCAACCCAAGCCCTGCCTTGACAACAACTTGCGCCAAGCTCTGACGGGCATCAATCACATTCACTACTTTTTGCGCGTGGGCAAACCTATACCCTTCGGGTTCAGATTCACCCGCAGGGTGCGAAGTCCAAAGCTGCTTGTTTGTAACTTTCTGCAATTCAAATTTTTGGTACTCGAGACCTTCAAATAACCCAAATTTCCAATAATGGTAGGCAATATCTTTGGTTTCGTACACATAAGTACCGTTAGCACGCACCAAAACCTTAAATGGTTCCTCGAGTCCTGGCACAAACGGACTTAAATCTACGCCTTTGGCACCAGCATATTTGCCTTCGGAAGGCGACAATAACTGCGTCCCAAAAATCTCGAGTGCTTTTTCAACAAATCCAGCCCTCACAACATCAGATTCCCAAACCAGCAAATCGTATTCGATACCCAAGCTGTATGCCGTCTCGAGTTGAGAGCGCACAACCTTGGCAATTTCTTCGCGCAGGTCTCCACGCTCGAGCGCGTGAATCACTTCGGCAATAGCTGGCTCGAGGCTTTGAGCTTCTGGGGTTTTTTTCTTAAAATCATATTCGGCGTGCAATTTCACATACAATTCACCGAGCCAGTGGTCGTATTTTTGCTTGCCATCCCAAACGGCAGCGTAATGCTGCACCGCAAACTGACTCTCGGCTGCCTGCCTGCCCGTGTCATCAATGTAATTCTGGATTTCGACATTATAGCCAGCTTCGCGGTAAATTCTGCCAAGCGCGTCGCCAATCAAAGCACCACGAATATGTCCAACGTGCCACTCTTTATTGGGGTTAACACTGGTGTGTTCGATAATCACTTTTTGGTTTTGTGGGGTAGGTGTGTACTCGCTCGAGATTACTTTGGCAATAAATTCGGCTTGATCCACAAAAAAATTCAGATATGGTCCAACTGCCTCAGCTCGAGCCACGCCTCTGGGTAGTTTTACTTGTTCGGCGAGTTCTTTAGCAATTTGTGCGGGGTTTTGTTTTTTGGCTTTTGCTAACAAAAACGCTACAGGCGAGCCGTAATCGCCCGGTTTGTCGGGTGGGGTATCCTGAATCACGACCTCGATTTCGGGTGGCACAAGCTGCTCGAGGGCGGCTCTGAGTTGGACTTTAAGGTCTTGCATCGAAGCGAGTGTATCAGGTTAGGCGGTGGCAAACACCCCACCAAATGGCTTGGCACTCCAAGCCACAACACCGCTGTACCAATTGCAAAGTTTTTGTACGCTCAAAAACATTTGAGCACTTTTTTCAGCGCTGACCTGCACCTTGGCATGGCGATAGCATCAAATTCGGGCATAACAACAATATAAACTTCGTGTCCCTCGAGAGTACCCAGCTTTTTAGCAACTGGTGTGCCCGAATCGCCACTCATTTTTTGCAGGTCAAATCTATCCGAAAACTTGGCTCTTTGACATTAAATTTGGCATTTATCTTTGGCTTTACTTTTGCTACATCCACATCCAAGACCAACTTTGTAGGCAGCGCATCGGGCGCAGAGTCGTTATCTATAAACTTAATAAAATGGTTGATACTCGCACCAGGTAAGAGGTCGGCATACCGCAACTTATCCCAATCACGGGTTTCCACACCCGTACCATTAGCAGCAAGCAAACTGCCATTGGCACGCACAATTGAAGCCATCTGTAAACCCATGTCTTGAGGCTGCAAACGTTCGGAAGTGCCGTTTTTAGCTTCAATTTGAATCGCCCAGCCCTTCCAATTGCCCCATTCGGGAAGGGTCTCGAGTCTCGAGATCGCAAGCACTTTAAGGCGCAACATCCCATTGAATAAATCTTGACCCAAGCAACCCTCTACAGCACCGACTTGATTTGCCCCGCCTTGGGTCGCAGCGCTGAGTGTCAGTGTATTACCACTCGCACTGCCACGAATACCAAGGGCACTAAGGGCTTTTAGAGAAACATAGGTTTCGTTTTGTACAACGACTGCTTTTCCTGCAACAGACTTACCTGCCACCACCACATTCAGTGTACGCTGGACTGTTTGTGCCAATGCCACAACGCCCAGTGCCAAACCTGCACCAATCGCCAGATCGCGAATGTTCATCCTTAAATTGTAGTGCACTCAACAATAACAAAGATGAGATTTTTAATTTTCACGCTGTTACTCAAGCTTTCTGGGTACCAAAAAAAGAGCATCGAATCTCGAGCAGGCTTCAAACCAAAGAAGCCAACAGCAAACTTGCGGGGGGCAGTAATGCAAGTGTACCAAGTGAAATCTCCATTAGGGTATAGTCTAAGCTATGTCAGAACGTTTACCGATTGCCCTCGATGCCATGGGCGGAGACCATGCTCCCGCCGCTATGGTTGAAGGCGCGATTCAAGCTGCAAAACAAGGGGTTGCTGTTATTCTTGTTGGGCGAGAGGAACAAATCACAAAAGAACTCGAGACTCGAGCTGGCGCAAATTGGCGCAGCCTACCATTAAGTGTGGTTCACGCCCCAGATGTGATTCAAATGGAGGATGCCGCCACCGAAGTGCGGCGCAACAAAAACCTTTCCATTAACGTAGCCGTACAACTTGTGCGCCAGAAAAAAGCCGGTGCGGTCGTTGCCCAGGGGCATACGGGTGCAACCTTGGTCAGTGCACTCTTTGGCTTAGGTAGATTGCCTGGAGTGGAGCGCCCCGCAATTGTCGCGAATTTTCCCAATTCTAAAGGGCGTGTAACCTTTGCCGATGTTGGTGCCAACGCCGATAACCGCCCAGAGTTTTTGCAAGGTTTTGCCTTGATGGGAGCCGCCTACTCGAGCGCGATGCAGGGTATCGCCAATCCTACCGTGGGCTTATTAACCATTGGCGAAGAAGAGGGCAAGGGCAATGTGTTGGTCAATGAAACCTTTAATCTCTTGAAAACCACGCCTGGGTTAAATTTTTACGGAAATGTCGAAGGGCGCGATATCTTTAAGGGCACAGTAGATGTTGTGGTCACCGATGGTTTTACAGGCAACGTGGTCTTAAAGACTGCCGAAGCCGAAGCCAAAACCCTGGTGGGCTGGATTAAAGAAGCCATTCAACAAGGTTCTTGGTTGGTCAAGCTGGGGGCACTATTAGTACGCCCAGCGCTGCGCGCTGTTGCTGCCAAACTCGACCCCGCCGAATTTGGGGCGCAACCGCTTTTGGGGGTCAAAGGATTGGTGTTTATTGGGCATGGTTCTTCCGATGCCAAAGCCGTATGCAGTGCGCTCGTCAATGCCCAAAAAGCGGTGAATGCAGGTTTGCTCGAGAAAGTTGGACAGAAGCTCGAGGTCTTGGTCAAAAAGCTCGAGGCAAGTGCGTAATCACTGCCAGTCTGCCGGACGCTCCCCCAAGCCCAAACGCCAAGCCACGGCTTGGGCACAACGCGCACCCGCGTTGCCATCGCCATAAGGATTGGGGCGATTCTGCATTTTGCCCAGTTCGGCATCGTTTGAAAGCAAGGTATGAATAGTCTCAAACACTGCTTCAGGGTCGGTACCGGCGAGTTTAAGCGCACCGACTGCCAAACCCTCGGGACGTTCTGTGACGTTGCGCAAAACCACCACAGGCACACCCAGAGTCGCGCCACCTTCTTGCAAGCCACCGCTCTCGGTGACAATCAGGCTCGAGTGCTTCATGAGGGCTGCCATGCTGCCAAAATCGAGTGGCTCAAGCAAACTAAAATTTTTTAAGGGTTGCAGACTAGGATAAACCGCCTCGCGCACAGCCGGATTGAGATGTACAGGATAGACAAAGTGGCATTCAGGGTGAGCACTAGCCACTCGAGCCAGTGCGGCAGCGAGATCTGACATATGTGGTAGGTTTTCGCGGCGGTGCATAGTCATAGCGACAATGCGCTTATCGGTGGGAATATCGGGCAATGTACCTCGAGTGCTGGCGTACAACACAGCATCAACTTCGGTTTGACCCGTGACCACAATATTTGGGCTAATTTTGCCTTCGCGCCGAATATTTTCGGCGGCTCCGCTCGTGGGCGGCAAATCAAGGTCAGTTAAAACATCGGTCAGACGGCGGTTTGCTTCTTCGGGAAACGGCTCTGCCATATTAAAGCTGCGTAAACCCGCCTCGACATGCGCCACGGGGATACGCTCAAAAAATGCAGCCAAGCACACCGCAAAACTAGTCAAGGTATCGCCGTGAACCAGAACATAATCGGCTTTGAGTTGGCGCAATTTTTCGGCAGCAAGCGGCACGATTTTGCCCATCAAGCCTGGCAAGGTTTGGCGCTCGGTCATCACCGATAAATCCACATCTGGGGTAATACCAAAAACCCGCAAACCATCAAGGAGTTGTTCCCTGTGTTGTCCAGTGGATAAGACAATCGTCTCGAGACCAGCTTGCTGGCGCAAACCAAAGATAACAGGAGCCATTTTTGTGGCTTCGGGGCGGGTTCCAAAGGCTACGACAACTTTTTTCATAATTTTACCATTCAAATGTTTTTAAGCGAAGCACAATAGTTTGACTATAACATTTAGCAGATGTGGGTCTGCTTATAGATAAGTACACTTTTTCGATGACCCTCACCGTTGCCAAAGATAAAATCCAAGCCGCCAAAAGCATTGCTATTTTAACTGGCGCTGGCATCAGCGCCGAGAGCGGTATCCCAACTTTCCGCGATGCCCAAACAGGTTACTGGGCAAAATACAACCCACACGAACTCGCCAGCCCGCAAGCCTTTGCCGCCAATCCCGAGTTGATTTGGCGCTGGTATCTCGAGCGCTTTAGAGCTTGTCAAAACGCCCAACCTAACGCCGCACACAAGGCGCTTGCACAGCTCGAAGAACAAAAACCCCTGACGCTGGTCACGCAAAATGTAGACCACTTGCACCAACGCGCTGGCAGCAAAAATGTGCTCGAGTTGCACGGCAATGTCTATACCGCACGCTGCACTGGCTGCAATCGCCTCATGGAATTAGACGAATCCATGCAAAGTGTGCCCAACTGTCAAAAATGTGGCTCGAGGATGCGCCCTAACGTGGTTTGGTTTGGCGAAACCTTACCGCATCAAACACTCGAAGCAGCATGGAATGCCTTTATCCAGTGCGACATTGCACTGATTGTTGGCACAAGTGCTGTGGTCGAGCCTGCCGCAAGTTTGGGCAGAGCAGCAAAACAGGCAGGTGCATATTTAATCGAGGTCAACCCCGAAGTCACACCTCTTTCCAGGTTTGCCAACCTGCGTGTCTCGGCTGGGGCAATCGGAGGTTTGGCGGCACTGCTCGAATGACCTGGCTAGCGCCCCAGCTGATGATATTCGGGGTTTGGCTTACCACCGAGCGCATTGATTAACCGATTGGTCAGGTTAAACATCGCCGCAACTTCGGCGATATCAAAAATCGCCTCGTCCGCAAAGCCGTGCTGGCGTAATTTCTCGAGGTCTGAGGGCAAAATGTTGTGGCTCTCGAGGGTGATTTTAATCGCAAACTCGAGCATGGCTTTTTCGGCATCAGAAATATCCGCATCGAGTGGGGCAAACTGTAATTCGGATGCGATATTGGGGTCTTTGCCTTCTTTGGCAAGCTCGAGTCGCAAAAAGGCTGGGTGCGTGGTCGAGCAGTAAAAACACCTATTCAGGCTCGAGACCGTAACCGCAATCATTTCACGTTGCGCTAAAGTCAGCTTAGACTCGCCACGCATCAACAGTTCGTAATGATTCCGCCACGCTAACAGGTGATCTGGGCGCAGAGAATAAATGTGCAGCACATTAGGTACGAACCCAAGTTTGTCTTTGGCAGTGGCAAACAGGGTTTGTAGCTCTTCTGGTAGGGCTTGTGAATCGGGTATTGGCAGTCTCGAGATGTTCACACCGTGCACTCTACACCCAGAAGACCGCCACAGCCACAGCCACAGCACTTGTGCCAAGTGCAGCATTATAGAATGTGTCCGACAAACCCTTGCGTGCACTCATCTCGAGCAAGGCAACAGGCACCAGACCCAAAAGCAATTTCACCCCAACTTTGGCGTGATTAACTTCTACACCGGTTTGATTGGCAATCATTTCTTTGGCAAAGACCAAAACCAAGCCCGCCACAAAAGCCAGCCTTGCGCCCCACAATACAGCTTTTGGCACAGTTTTTTGCTGGCTCGAGAATTGGGCTAACAACCCACCAATCAAGGCTGCCCAACCGAGAAAATGTATAAAACGAAACACCAAACGCAGCTCTTCCATGCCGCAAAGTTTATTCCAAAACACAACACCAAAGCAACTTGCACAGCCTCAAAATTTTTACGCTTGCACCCATCGTCTGGTACTGAAGCGATTTTCCCGACTCGCTTGAACAAGGTCTTTGGTTTTACCTTAAAATTCCAAAAAGTCCAGCCTGAAATTTGGCTGCTTTTTGTAATTTAGCTTCAAGTGTGATCGAATTTGCCAAGCGCTGAATCTCGGCTCGAGTGCGGGTCAGACCATGTGCAGGATATAGCGCATCGGATTTGCTGCTTAGGTCGTCTCTGGCGATGGTCTCGAGTGCCTGAATTTTGAGCACAAAACTGCCATCTCTAAATGGCAGCGCTAAGCTCGAAACATAGGTGTGTCCTTTGGGTTTAGCAGGTGCAAACATCGTTAAATATACAGCGCGAATAGAAGCAACCTGTTGCACAGCCAAATCGAGCACAACTGCATTTTGGGTTTTTGCGGCACGCTGGTAATACTCTAAAAGTGCCTGCTTATTCGACAGCAACACTGGAATATCGGGCTTTGTGGGAAATGCACGCAACTCGAGTATATCGTTGTAGCCATTAAGCCACAATTTTTTACGCTGCTCCGATTGGCGCAGAATTAAACCAGATGTATCAAAAGAAATGTGCTCGACATCAAACATGTCTACCTAATATATAAATAACTTTTGAGTTGTTCTTGGTCGGGTTACAGCACTAATCATAGCTGGTACAGTCGAGATTAACACAACTGCACTCGGGGTCAACCAAAAAGTTGGGTTTTTGTCATAATGAATCCATGAAGATTCAACTGCTGTTTTTTGCCAGTCATCGCCGCACCGCTGGCGTGTCGGAAACCTCTTTTGAAGTTCCAGATGGTTCAAGTGTACAAGCTGCCTCGAGTCTCATCGCCGCCAAGTACAACCTCGAACTCAAAGGCAGCATGATTGCAGTCAACGATGCCTACGCCAGCCCAGAAAGCACGCTGCATGAAGGCGACACCTTGGCGTTTATACCACCTGTTTCCGGAGGTGCGCTCGAGGATATATTTGACGTGACAGCAGCGCCGCTTGAAATCACAAAACTTCACACGCATCTGCTCGTCCCCGAATGGGGCGGGCAAGCAATGTTTACAGGCAGCACGCGCAGCCCTAACAAAGGCGAAACAATTGTATACCTTGAATACGAAGCCTATAAGCAATTTTGCATCAAGGAAATGCAACGCATTGCACTGGAGGCTCGAGAAAGATTTACACTTGGGCGTATTGTGCTCGCTCATCGCACGGGCGCAGTACTGCCCGCAGAGGTATCAATTTTTATCGGAGCCGCTTCCACACACCGCAAGGCGTGTTTAGACGCTGTAGCATGGATGCTCGATGAAGCTAAAAAACGCCTGCCAGTATGGAAACTCGAGATCACCCAAAACGGTGAACGTTGGGTGGAGGGCAGTGTCACAGCACCGACGCTTTAGGTTGCAAACCGCTTGGTGCTTTGTACACCGAATTTTTTTGACTTTTCTACCAAAGTGAACTCGCTAGACTTTTGTGGTTCTTCGCCACTAGGGCGATTCATACGAAGCTGATTCACTTAACTTGGTATGACCCATAATTTCTGCCCAAGCGTATAAGTAATCCACTGTCCAGTGCATTAATTTTTCCACGCTATCAACCGTAAAATACTCATCTGGTGCATGCGCGCGATCGCCATGCCCCGTACCTGCTATAGAAAATGGTATTTGCTTGCCTAGGGTGGTGAGTAAACTGGCTGGACAGCAGTTGTTGGCTATTGCCCAAACTGCGATGGGCACGTTATGTGTTTGGGCTACAACTCGAGCCGCTTGTAGCAGGGTATCCTCGGATTCTGGCAATGCTTTAGCAGCACTGTAACCGCGCAATTGACGCAGTTGCACCATGCTGTGACCACGTTTATTCAGATGTTCCTGTATCAGGTTTGCAACTTCATCAGGGGTGACTCCTGGCGGAAAACGAATGTCAAGTTTTGCTCGAGCAGCACCGGGCATATTGGTGTAGTAGGTGTCGTCCTGATACCCACCCTGCACACCTTGCACATTGATTGTTGCCGCAAGCATGTAGTGCGCCAAGTGATGCGATAAGCGCTGCCCACCGATAAATCCTTTGACATTAAGGTTGTAGAGCATATTTTTTTCCCAGTGTGGGTTACTTAAAAATGCTTGTTCGAGTGCTTGTATCTCTAAACTTTCAGGTGCTACGGGTGGCTCGAGTCGTTCGTTGAGTCCGTCTACAGTGAGGCGTTGATCATCGGTGTAGAGCGAACCAAGGGCTTTAACCAAGCGCATCAGAGGCGCATCTATCCAGGCGCTGTTACCCGCCCAAACGTGGCGCGCATCGAGGGTACCACCCCATTCACCGCCCTTACACTCGAGGGTTGCAAACAAACTACCCTTAAATGCACGGCGCAGCGTCATGGTACCAGCACTATTTTGCTGCATACATGGGAGCCACGCACCTTGGGCAAGCTCGAGTAGAGCACGGTGCTGCTCGACAAAGGCCGCCATACTTGGGCTACCAATTTCTTCCTCGCCTTCGATCAAAAAAATGAGGTTAACTGGTATGGGCGCACCTGAATCGAGAATCGCTTTGACTGCAAGAATGCTGGATAAAACAGGTCCTTTATGGTTATTTGCTCCACGTCCAACCACCACTTTTCCCAGGTGAGGCAGTACACCTATGTCTTTAGCATCTACAATGCGTGCCTCGAGAGGCGGAACACTCCATTCGTGTTCCCAAAGCGGAGTGGTGTCGTACAAGCCGTAAACCAATAACCATGGTGCGCCTTCATTGCTCGAGCGCAGCGTTCCCATCACTATTGGGTGCCCTTCAGTGGGGTAAACTGCTGCATCAGAACAAATTTGTGCCAGCAGTTGCTTGGCGTATTCAGCGCCCTCGAGTATGCCCACACCTGTATCCGAAAAACTGGCAACGCGAATCCAGTCGCGTACCGCTTGAAGCGAGGCATCTGCTCGAGCTGTTATTAAATCATGGATAGTAATGTTATTCATCATCATGGATACTGTTATTCATCCTTTGACTGCTCCTGCAGTCAAACCTTTGACCAGATAGCGCTGTAGGTACAACACAACAATCACCATCGGGATAGCAATGCTGATTGCTCCCGCTGCAGAAATACTCCAGTAGCGCAAATCTTCTGCACCAAATTGCGAGATCGCCACAGGCATGGTTACGGCATTGGTGGCAGTAAGGGTGAGGGGAATCAAGAATTCGTTGTATGCCAGCAACATACTAAAAATACTGGCAGTGACGATACCAGGACCCATGATTGGCACAATTACATACCAAAATGCCTGAAAACGACTGCACCCATCCACCATTGCGCTCTCCTCGAGCGATTCAGGAATTTCTTGAAAAAAACTTCGTAGCATCCAGATGGTAAATGGTTGGTTAATCGCGACTAAGACCAGAATCACCAGCACATGCGTATCGTGCAAACCCGTAATTCGCGCTAAATAATAAAAAGGTAACAAAAAGGTCAGGCGCGGTAGCGCCCGAAACACAAAGGCCGCAAACAAAATCCAGAAGCCTGCTGCACGGTTGTAGCGTGCCAGCGCATAACCGGCAAAACAACCAATACTGATCGAAATCGTGACTGTACCAAGGGTGACAATCGCACTGTTGATAAGATAGCGTACAAAACCTTCCTCGAGCCACAGCGTTTGGTAGGCAGTGATGGTTGGCTGAAAAACCCAGACTGGAGGCAAGGCAAAGGCATCTACAACTTCTTTAATACTGATTAAAAAAGTCCACAAAAATGGAAAAATTGCCAACACCATCCAGACTAGCAATATTGCGTATGCTGCCGCCATAAATAGAGCGCGGCTCGAGAAAGCGTTGTGCGATTTCATTTTTTCCCCCCGACAATGTCAATATAGGTCTGACGCAAAAAGGGGAATAGTAGGGCAACAATCACCAAAACCGCTAAAATAACACTGGCACTAGCACGACCGAGCAGTTGTTCATCAAAGGCTACACTGTACGTGTAATACATGATTGTTGCGGTGGCATTGCCTGGTCCGCCTTGGGTCATCACCGCTACGCTATCAAATAGACGGTAGGCATCCATGATATTGACCATTACAATAAAAATAAAAATTGGACGCAAAAATGGAATCACCACAAAACGTACCCGTTGCCACCATGTCGCCCCGTCCATAATCGCCGCTTCGATTGGGTCAGAAGGCATCGCTTGCAATCCTGCGTAAAGCATCAGCATCACAAATGGAATCGCCCCCCAAATGCCGTAGCCAATCAGCAAACCCCTTGCAGCGAGTACATCGGCGTACCACTGGACATTGACACCAATCGTCGAAAGTAACCAAGTGATAACACCACGATCCTTAAACAACCAACTCACTGCCAGTGTACCTACAACAGGGGTAACAATGTAGGGGATAAGATAAATGCTGATAAAAAAACGTTTAAACTTAGAAACTTCGTTCAGTAGGAGTGCCAACATAAATCCCAGCACAATCTGAATTGGGATGCTTAACGCCATGTACATCAGCGTGAAACCCAACGCTGACCAAAAGCGGCTATCCTCGAGAATACGACTGTAATTTAAAAACCCGACAAATGTTGGGGCAACCCCAAAGTTAAAATTAAAGAAGCTCAGGTAAATTGTCGTACACAGTGGTAAAACCATTAAAAGCGTCATTACCACCACGCTCGGCGAAACAAGAGTCCAAAATTCTTTTGGTTTCAAAATAGCTCCTCTTTTTTCAGTTGTGCCCTCAAAAGCAGAAGACAGCAGGGGTGCGGTGCACCCCTACACAGACATACCGTGCGCTGCTCGAGCAATTAGCGGTAAAAGCCTTGGACGCGCATTTCGTCTTCAACTTTTTTGGCAGCAGTATCAAGCGCCACTTTGAGATCGGTTTTGTTGGCGAGCGCCAGGCGCAACTCGTTACCCAAAATGGTGTTGGCGATACCCTGGTAGGCTACGGCAGGACGCAAGGGCACAGCCTGACGCGCATTGGCGGCTGCAGCTATCCAAGACCTATTTTTGGCAACCAAGCTTGGATTGGTTGCAATGCTGTCTCGGCTAACCATTCCCAAGTTTGCGGCATTACTCTGATTTTGCTTGCCAAGCATTTCCATCATAATGCGAAAGACCAAGTCAACATCCACTTTACTCGAGGCAGCAATCGCAAGTGCGTCACCTTCGGCGGTGTTTGCACCCGGTCCGTTTGCCACAAATTTGAACGCAGGAGCGTAATCAATTTTTCCAACCACGCGAGAAACTTTTTCATCTTCCATCGCTGCAGCGCGGGTAATCCAGATTTTTGACAAGGCGATATCGCCTTGTTGCAAGCCGACCATTACATCATCATTGGTGTAATTTAAAACGGCGGGTGGCATGAACTCGAGCCAATCACGCAAAGCCTGTGCAGCTTTCACACCATTGGCATTATTGAATATAGGCTTGCGATTAGCATCAAACCAGACCCCACCCAAAGCCGCATAATTGCTGTGGAACTCGCCAGCCAAGCCGCCACCGCCAAGAGCAAGCGCCATTGGGAAACGGGTTTTATTCGCTTTCTTAAGCGCCGCTAGAACACTGCTCAGTTCTTCTAAATTACGCGCCGGCTTAATATTTAAATCAGCAAAGATATCTTTGCGGTAGAACTGAACTTGGGTGTTAAAATTGACAGGCAGCGCGTATTGCCGCCCATTCAGGGTGGTATTGGCGATGAGTTTGTCAGAAATATCATCAAGAGCGTACTGCTTTTTATATTTGGCAATTAAAGTGTTCAGTGGTGCAAGCCATCCCTTATTGCCCCATTCGGCAACCAAGCGCGGATTGACGTGTAAAATCTGGTACGGCGAGGTTCCTGTTGCAAGTGCTGTATTGACTTGGGTTTCGTATTGAGCGGGCTGCAAGAAACTGGTTCTCACCGAAATATTACCTTTGCCACAGGCTTCGGCAGCTTTAAAATAATACTCCATCATTGGGAAACGAAAGCCAAAAACATTGATTGTGACAGGAGAGCTGGGGGCTTTGAGGTTACAAGCGGCTGCCGTTTGTTGGGCGCTCCCTGAACTGAGGCTCAGTGCGGCAGTCAGCGAAAGCACCCCAAGCGAAAGACCTATACCGATACGCTTTTTCATACTATCCTCCAAACCTCGAGACTCGAGGGGTATATTCAAAGTTGTCGACTGTACAACCGCATTCTAATGCAAACGTATGCAATTTGAAAGAGGGTCAAAACTATTCTTGCGCTAATGCTTCAACAAAGGCTTTTTTATCGCTCGCTAAGCGTATATCGCAGGATAAGCCGTGCCCAAACATCAATTCGGCTCGAGACACCGCGCCCGCATGTGGCGCGACGATAAGGCTACCCTCAGCGGTACAGCGTTGGTAGGTTACAGTCTTGGTAAATTTGCCAACCCACAAGCCACCTGTATAGCGAGCTGCTCCACCAGTTGGTAGCACATGATTGGTGCCAATGGCTTTATCTGAATAAGCAACTGTAGCTTCATGACCCAAAAACACCGAGCCGTAATTTTGCAAGCGTGCCAAGTACCAATCTGGGTCGGCGGTTTGCACTTCGAGATGTTCAGGCGCGTGTTGGTCTGAAACCTGTACCATCTCCAAGTCAGATTCACAAACAATAATACTGCCACAGTCGCACCATGCCACACCAGCTACAGCTTTGGTCGGGTAATGCTCGAGAATCTTTGGTATTAGTTTTTCGACTTCGAGTGCAAGGCTGAGGGAAGTTGTTACCAGTGTTGCAGGGCTGTTGAAGCCGTGCTCGGCTTGCCCGAGCAAATCAATTGCTACGGTATAGGGGTTGGCTGTTTCGTCGGCGATAATTAATATATCGGTTGGGCCAGCTAGCAAATCAATGCCGCAGACCCCGAATAGCTGGCGTTTAGCTTCGGCAACGTACGCATTGCCCGCTCCGACAATCATATCGGTTGGCTCGAGTTCGAGTTCTGGCACACCAAAAGCAAAGGCAGCTAACGCCTGCACACCACCTATCGAATAGATTTCGTCTGCTCCTGAGGTGTGCATGGTGTAGAGTTGCGCCGCGTAAATACCTTTGGCATCCCTGGGTGGGGCGCTTGCCACCACGCGACGCACCCCTGCTACTTTGGGCACCACCACGGTCATGGCACTCGAAGCAATTAAAGGGTACCGCCCACCAGGGCTGTAACTACCTACGCTCGAGACGGGAATTTGTTTTTGTCCCAAAGTAATACCTGGGTGGGTTTCAATCTCAAATTCGCTCAACGTAGATTTTTGCAATTCTGCAAAGCGTCGCACTTGGTTTTGCAACCAAGTGATGTGCTGCTGCCAGCTCTCAGGTGTGTTTTCAACAGCATCGGCGATTTCAGCCGCGGAGACTCGAAACGAAGGTGGGTTCCAGTGATCAAAACGTTCAGAGTAACGTTTTACAGCAGCTAAACCCTCGGTTTCGACAGCAGAAATAATCTCAGAAACCGTATCGCGGATTTCTTGAGTCACGGCTTTTGGAGTAGGTAGGGGTTTTTTAATGTATCGCATAGGTTTCCTAGATTTTACACTCAATACTTTTGAATTTTTTACCGCTTTGCTACAAGCTTTGCGCTTCTACGCAAGGCACCTTGGTCGTGCTCGCATGGCTCGCTAAAAATTTTTGTTTACAGCGCACCAGAACAAGAATAAGTTGATTGTTTTATTTGGCTGTCCAACCTCCATCCACTAGCAAACTCGTACCAGTGATCATTTTGGCGCTGCTCGAGGCTAGAAACACCACCGCTTGTGCTACATCCTCGGGTGTTCCCATCTGCCCAAGTGGAATACTGCCTAAAACGCTGCGCTCAAATTCTGGATCCTCGAGCATCGGGCGAGTCAAATCGGTTTCGATAAACGTTGGCGCAACACTAACAACTCGAATACCATGCGGCGCAAGCTCGACAGCCAAGGCTTTGGTCAGACCTTCAAGGGCATGTTTACTGGCGCAGTACACTGTGCGGTTGACCGCTCCAACATGACCCATTTGCGAAGAGATGTTGATAATCACACCATTTTTTTGTTCGAGCATTTTGTTGGTAGCCGCTTGGGCAGCAAAAAAAGCGGTTTTAACATTGAGCAAAAAAATTTGATCAAAGTGCGCTTGGCTAACCTGCACAAAAGGCTCGGGGATATTGGTACCAACGTTATTCACCAATACATCGAGACGCGGCAAGCTGCCTAGGGCACTGGTCAGCGTCTCAATGTCTGCAGCGTCGGTAGGGATGAGGTGCGTTTTGCGTCCTAAGGCACCGATTTCGACAGCGACGACTTGCAGCGTCTCTAAAGTCCGTCCCACCAAAGCGATGTCGTAACCTTCTCGAGCAAGGGCAACAGCACAAGCCCTGCCAATTCCGCGCGACGCACCAGTGATTGCAGCAATCATAATTCCTCGCGTTTAGGAGCATAGATTTGTTTGAGGAGTGCAAATTCGTCAAAGACAGTATATTCCCGTGCAATCCTGCCGCCTTGCAACTCGAGGTGGCTGATACACAACAATTTAATGCGTTGTCCACTAGGTTGCCCGTACCAACCTGTACCAAGGTGCGTGCCCTGAAAAGTCCAACGCACAGCAATTTTGGGGTTCGTACCAGAACCGATAGAACAGATATGGTCTACACTCACGCCCGCATCAGGGAAA
>JBKBVO010000210.1:0-3711 GCA_046289535.1 Deinococcales bacterium
ACCATCTCGAGCGTCGCGACTTCGGAAAACATGCAAAAGCAAGTCATCGGTATAGGCTTGATGGCGCTGCCAATTGTCACACTGTGGTTTTTGGGACGCAGGCGGCTTTATCAGTTGACCGTACCCATTTATTTGGGGTCACTTTTTTTGTTGTGCTTGGTCAGTGTGGTTGGTGTAAAAGTTGATGGCAACCGCAATTGGTTTGCCTTGCCCGGTTTTCAGTTTCAGCCGCTCGAGTTTGGCAAAATTGCCCTCATTTTGATGCTTGCGCGTTATATGCGCGACCCCTTCAAATCGCTGCGCGACTACATTCCCGTGGCAGCAATCGCCCTACCGATGGTTGGCATCACCTTTTTTGGTACCGGAGACACAGGTGGGGTGATGGTGCTTGTTGCCATCACCGTGGGCATGATGGTGGTGCGCGGCGTACCATGGCGACATTTTGTGTTCGCAGCAGTCCTTTTGGGTGTTGGCGTTCCGACTGTTGTTGTACCGCGCTTGTCCAATTTCCACAAAGAACGCTTAACCATGTTTCTTAACCCCGAAGCCGACCCCAGAGGCAAGGGCTACCAATACATCCAAAGCCGTATTGCCATCGGCTCGGGCGGAATCAGTGGCAAGGGCTACCGCCAAGGCACACAATCGCAAGGCGGTTTTGTGCCTGCCGACCACACCGACTTTATTTTTGCGCCTTGGGCAGAAGAACAGGGCTTTGTGGGTGCAGTACTGTTGATTTTGACATTTGTGGCACTCTTTTGGCGCATCGCGGTCTTGGGTGGCGAGTGCTTGCAATACACCGACAAGCTTGTCATTGGCGGCACGCTCGCGCTCCTAGGCTTTCAGGTGCTCGAGAATATCGGTGCTGCCATTGGCGTTGCCCCACTCACAGGCTTGACCCTGCCACTGGTGAGTTACGGTCCGTCAAGTCTGGTTGCGACCGCCTCGGTCTTGAGTATTGTCTATATTGTGCATCGCGACCGCTTCGAGGATTTTTAAGCTTTCAACCTCGAGGGTGGACAATTGTTCACCCCACTTATTTTATACACTGTTTGGCATGCCAGTTTATGTGTACCAAGGCTTGAACAGCGGTCAGACTTTCTCACTCGAGCAGCGCATTTCCGAGGCAGCCCTCACACACCACCCCGAAACAGGTGAACCAGTCAAGCGTTTAATTGGCAAACCTGCTATTGCGTTTAAGGGCAGTGGCTTTTATGCCAACGATTCCAAAGGCAGCCGTAACTCGAGTGGCAGCAAAGAAAGCAGCAGCGAAGCCAAACCTGCCGAAAGCAAAACCGAGAGCGCAAGCAGCACCAGTAGCGAAAGCAAACCCGCCGAAGTCTTTGCGGTCAAGGATTAAATGCAGCTTGCAGATGGCGTTCGGCTCGGTACAGCTCAAGGATTTATGCCAATAACCACCTTACCTTTTTATATTTTGGTAGGCGTAACAGGAGTTGGCAAAACCACTACCCTCGAGGCGCTGCGTGCCGAGGGTGTGACATTCTCGAGCTTACCCGACAGGCGCAAAATCACCGATGCGGCTATTTTTGGCGGTGAGGTGGTCAAAGACCGCGAGGCGCGGTTTGCCAAGACCGCCGCCTACCGCCAAGCCCACCCCGGAGGTATGGCAGAGGCACTCGAGCAGGTCTATGTACAACTACCCGAACCAATTTTGTTTGATGGCTTGCGCGGCTTGAACGAAGTACAGCACGCCGCTACAGTTTTTCCAAAAGCCAGATTTATCGTGCTCGATGCCCCCGATATAGTGCGCGTGGAGCGCCTGCTTGGGCGCGGCGACAAATTCGACTCCGTACAGCGCACCAGCCTGCGCCAAATTACAGGCTTGGAACGCATTTTTAGCCCAGAAGAAATTGTGCGGCTCGAGCAAAACCCACACCCCGAACTCGGGGAAAAAGTTAAAATTGTAGTCACAGAGCGGCAAAATTACAACCCAAAAACCACCAATGCCTTTTTGCAAAGCCTAGAAGGCAACCGCGTCTTGTACCTCGACACTACGCTCGAACCCCCCGCACAAATTGCTTTGCGCATCAAGCATTGGATGCAACGATGAAGATAGAGCAACTCGAGGTGCTACCGTACTCGCTGCCACTGAAAAGTGCACTTGCCTGGGGCAAACACAGTCAACTCAGCCGCGTTGAACATTGTCTGGTTCGGGTCAGGCTCGAGGACGGCAGCACGGGCATTGCCGAAGCCCCACCGCGCCCAACCATCTATGGCGAGACCATCGGCAGCATAAAAGCCGCAATTGCGTGGCTCGAGCCTAGAATTTGCGAACTCGAGATTACCGACACCGATAGCATCAAACAAGTGCTGGGCAGCCTGCCCAACAACAACTGCGCCAAGGGTGCACTCGACATGGCGCTTTGGGAAGCTCGAGCAGTCGCGGAACACACACCACTCGAGCAGATGCTTGGTTGCACACACACACGGCTCGAGACCAGTTTTATTTTGGGCATCGCCAGCCCAGAGGAAATGCTGCGCGAAGCAAAAGAAGTTGTAGAAAGCGGTGTGCGCGTCTTAAAAGTCAAGGTCGGGCGCAACACCGCCAACGATTTAGAGGTAATTAAGGCGCTGCGTCTCGAGTTTGACGATATGGTTAAGCTCTATGCCGATAGCAACGAGACTTTAGATGCAGCCAGCGCCCCGCACGCCCTCGCCGCGATGCGCGAAGCGGGGTTGTTGTGGGTCGAAGAACCGCTTCCCATACGGCAAATCAAGGCTCGAGCTGAATTGAAGCGTTTGGGGATTTTGCCAATCATTGCCGATGATTCCTGTTTTACCCCCGCCGATTTGCTGCGTGAACTCGAGTTTGATACATTTGATGTCCTAAATATCAAATCTGCACGCAATGGTTTTACCGATAGTTTTGAAATGATGCGCTTGGCAGCGCAAGCGAGCAAGGGAATCATGATTGGCTCGCAGGCAAGCACCACGCTGGGGATTCGCCACGCGGCACTGCTGGCGGCTCGAGCCGAGGTCACACACCCAAGTGAGTTGGCATTTTTCTTAAAACTAGGAGCAGATATTGCCACGCGCCAGCCGAAGCTCGAGCGTGGGTTTTTAGACCTAGCGGATGTGTTAGAGGTTGGCTTGGACTTGAGGGCTTGGGCGCAGTACGAAGGGTCTTAGCAAAAACATAATAACGCATAGTTCTATTTTTTCTCGAGATAACCTACAGTTTTTTGAGTGGTCTTTAAGGTAGAACTTCCTCAATGCGAAATTTTCTACTATTTTGTTTAACCCTGCTCTGCGCCTGTGCGCCCGTAGCTCGAGACCCAAACCCATTTAGCACTGCCGATAAGCCACCCGCACCACGCATGGCTGGGCTGACCTCGAGCGCTTACATTACGCTGGCTGGCGAGCGGGTTTACTACGAAGTCGGCGGCAGTGGCACACCTGTGGTTTTTGTGCACGGTATCGGTGCAGGCAACTCGATGCACCTCTACCGCCGTAATACTGCAGCACTCGCGCAAAAACATCGTGTTTATGCTTTTGATTTCCCTGGCTTTGCCCGCTCGGGCGCAAGCCCAATTATGTACACCAACGACCTCTATGTGCAGGTCTTGCGCGAATTTTTGCAAAAAGTGGTGCGCGAGCCAGCAGCCATTATTGGTGGAAGTTATGGCGCAGATTATGCGATTCGTGTAGCCGCCGAAAACCCCGAACTGATTACCAAACTTTTTTTGGCGAACC
>JBKBVO010000211.1:0-3677 GCA_046289535.1 Deinococcales bacterium
CGACTGCAACGCGCCAAGACGTGCGCGCCTATCTCGAGTCGCGCCCAATAGCAGCCGAACTCGAGGCGATTGCAGAAGCCTTAGCACTTGCCACCGAAACAGGTTGCAAATTGCACATTGTGCACATCTCGAGTGCGGCAGGGGTAGGTCTGGTTACCGAAGCTAGGGCGCGCGGTGTGGATGTCAGCGCCGAGACTTGCCCGCATTACCTGTGGTTCACCGAAGACGATCTCGAGCGTTTGGGCGCGGTGCTCAAGTGTGCCCCACCGGTTCGCAGCAGCACAGAACTCGAGGCACTCTGGAGGGTGTTACCAGACATAGACATGATTGGCTCCGATCACTCACCAGCGCCAAGTGCCTTAAAAACCTCGAGCAATTTTTTTGAAGTCTGGGGTGGGATTTCTGGTGTGCAGTCCACGCTCGAGGTGATGCTCTCGGGAGCCGCGATTCGGGGGCTAGACACCGCAATGCTCATGCCCAAACTCTCTGCTAACCCAGCCATGCGTTTTGGTTTGCTCAAAAAAGGCAAGCTCGAGCCTGGCTATGATGCCGATATTGCCTTGGTGGACTATATTCCATGGCAACTCGAGACAGCAGACCTGCACTATCGCCACGCACAGAGTCCGTATCTGGGTGCAGCACTTCAGGCTCGAGTGAGACGCACTTTTGTGCGTGGGCAAATGGTTTGGAATGGTGAGGGATTTATACCAATACGGGGCAAGTGGTTGCGCAATGATTTATCTTAAACCAATTTGGTATTACGCGTATCAGGGCAGACTGCGCCCAAGTGCTGCCCTAAATTGTGCTCGAGCCTCGGTGTAATCGCGCTCTGGGGTTGCCACCATCTGCGGTTCTGGCAAGTGGTGTACAGTCTCGAGTGCATTTTGGTAAGTCTTTGTTGCCAAACCAGCCAGCAGCGCCGCGCCACGTGCTGAAGCATTTGCTACACCGCTTGAAAAAAGCGGCACACCCAAAACATCGCATAAAAGTTGTCTCCAGCGCGGCTCGAGGCTGCCTCCGCCAACCAAACGCAAGGTGTGAATATTAGATAAGACATCTAAACCATCTTTGAGGCTCAGAGCAACACCCAAAAGTGCAGCCCGAGCAAGGTGAGCTTGGGTGTGCTGCAAACTCAAATTCAGAAACGCACCGCGCAACAGAGCACTTAGGTGTGGTGTGCGTTCTCCGCTCAAGTACGGCAAGAAAATTAAACCTTGGGTATCTGAAACCGAAAATGCCAAGTTGTGAAACTGTCTCCATTCCACGCCTAACCAACCCCGCACCCGCTCGAGTGCCAAACCAGCATTTTGCATCGCGCTCATGACATAGTACTTGGTTTCTAAAAGCGTCGTCCGATAGCAGTGCGTGCTTGGGCTGTGTTGGGTATGGTGTTGGGGAAGCACAATTTGCCCTCCAGTGCCCACAGAAAGCTGTGCTGTATTTGGCTCGAGAATCCCATTGCCTAGCATTGCGCATGGGGTATCGCCGCCGCCTGTTGCAACGGGGATACCAGGTTTTAAGCCCAGTGCTGCTGCCGCACCCAAGGTCAGTGTGCCCGCAATTGCATCCGAAGCCAAAAGCGGTGGCAAAAGTGGCGGTAGCCCTAGAGTCTCGAGCACATCCCAAGCCCAATCATCTTGCAATAAATCATATAAAAGCGTTGCTGAAGCATCTGATGGGTCAGTAGCAACCTGAGCAGTCAGTTGTAAACGCAACCAGTCCTTGGGCAAAAATGCGTAGGTTGCCTCTTTGAGTTGTCCTTCTTGACGCAACCATAAGAGCGTACTGCCCAGCATTCCTGCCACAATTGGGTTGTTTAGGCGCTCGAGTTGCTGTTTTTGTAGTTTTGTAAACTGCCCTAAAACTGTTCTCGAGCGAGTATCTGACCATAGAATAGCATTTTTGATCGGTGCACCTGCAGCATCGGTCAGCACCACACCGTGCATCTGTCCAGAAAGTCCAATAGCACGCACCTCGGCAGCGAATTCGCCCACGGCTTCTCGAGTTGCCTCTTGTATTGCCTTCCACCACTCAAGCGGGTTTGTTTCTGCCCAGCCTGCCTGCGGCGCTTGCACTGCATAGTGGCGCGATGCCTCGCCGACCACCGTGCCATTTGACTCGAGCAGCAGTGCCTTGCACGAACCTGTGCCAAGGTCAAGTCCTAGAAGCATCTCTCACGCTAAGATCTCTGCAGACAGTTCTTCGGCTTTCATTGCCCCAGTCATCACTGCAACTGTATCAGACATGGAAATCTTTTTGGGATTGACCACTGCAGCTCGTCTGCCAAGGCGCTGAATATGAATGCGGTCTGCAATTTCAAAAACATGTGGCATATTGTGTGAAACAATGATGACAGGCAGCCCGTTATCCCGCACCCGCCGAATTAAATCAAGCACCATATTGCCCTCTCTTACACCCAATGCGGCGGTGGGTTCATCCATAATCACTACATGACGCGCAAAGGCAGCGCTACGCGCTACAGCTACGCCTTGGCGTTGCCCACCCGAAAGCGTTTCTACGGGCTGGCTCATACTGCGAATGCCAATTTTTAAGCCCTGCATATGGCGCGTGGCTTCCTCGAGCATCTTTTTGTGGTCTACTACGCGCAGCAGTTTCGAGAGAAAGCCTGGGCGCAATAATTCACGCCCTAAAAACAAGTTCTCGGCAATGGTCATCGCAGGAGCAACCGCCAAATCTTGATATACCGTTTCGATTCCTGCTCGCCGCGCATCTATGGGGCTGCGAAATTTAACGGGTTTTCCATCCAGAAAAATCTCGCCCGAATCTGGAATAGTCGCACCAGAAAGTGCTATAATCAGGCTTGATTTTCCTGCGCCGTTGTCGCCGATGACCGCCAAAATCTCACCGTTTTTCAGTAAGAAATCTGCACCATCAAGTGCTGTAACCTGACCGTAACGTTTAACCAGTCCCCTTGCTTCAAAAATCGTTTCCATGGTTACCTCGAGTTCTTGCCTTTGGAGAGTTGGTCGACTGCAACTGCTAGAATTACCAAAATACCCGTAATCAAAATCTGCACTTCGGAACGTGCGCCCATCAAAGTTAAACCACTGCGGAATACACCGCTAATCAGCGCTCCGATAATCGCACCCATTAAAATCCCGCGCCCACCAAACAGACTGATTCCGCCCAATACCACTGCTGTAATCGAATCGAGGTTTTCGGTTTGTCCTGCGTTGGGGTTGCCGATGCTGTATCTCGAGACCGAAAGCCAACCCGCAATACCGTACATAAAACCCGCCAAGGTATAGACAATCAAAAGCACACGCTGCGTTGGAATACCTGTCAGGCGAGCAGCTTCGGGGTTGTTACCCACAGCATACAAGTGTCTGCCTGGTGCGGTGTTACCCAATGCCCAAGTCATAAAGACATACAACCCAATTGTGAGCAAAATCCCCGTGCCATAGCCAATGGTTAGTCCACCAATACTGATGTCCTTGCCGAAAAGGCGCAGAATCGAGTTATCGTCGGAAATGGTGATGGTCTGGGCTTGGGTGTAAATCTGTGTAAGTGCAAAGGCGATATTGAGTGTGCCAAGGGTCACAATAAATGGTGGCAATTTAAGGCTGGTAATCAGCAGGCCATTCAAAAAGCCAAACCCTGTACTCACCAATAATCCCAAAAGGAGCGAAAGCTCGGGTGGTACACCATTATCTACA
>JBKBVO010000212.1:0-3662 GCA_046289535.1 Deinococcales bacterium
TTATTTTACTTCTGTTAGTCCAAGGTGTTGTAAGGGCTTGTGATTAGGGCGTGCACATACTCAGTCGGTCGTACTAGATTCATACCTCCCGAACGCACAGGAGGCTTTTACACTGGTTTTGGCTACTGCGCAACTTCAGCAATTACTTATTTAAGGTATGAATGCTGCGTTTATGCGCTGCTTCTGCAACTTCAAGCATCAGCTCCGATAGCGTCGGGTGTGGGTGAATTGTTAAAGCAATATCATCCACCACTGCACCCATTTCGAGCGCCAAGCAGGCTTCGCCAATAATATCCGAGGCGCTTGGACCAACCGCATGAACCGCCAAGACCACATCGGTTTCTTCGTCGGCAATCAGTTTTACCAGCCCTTCACTCGAACCAAGGGTCAGGGCGCGTCCGAGTGCGGCTAGAGGGAATTTGCCAATACGCAGCTTATAGCCCTTGGCACGCAATTCTTCTTCGCTGGGTCCAACCCATGCCACTTCTGGACTGGTATAAACCACGCCGGGTACAGCAACTGCGTCGTTCAGGCTGGTTTTGCCGGCGCAGCGCTCGGCGGCGACAATGCCATCTTTCATTGCTTTATGCGCCAGCCACACACCTTGCACCACATCGCCGATCGCGTATACCCCAGGCACGCTGGTCTCGAGCGTCTGTGGGTTAATCTCTATCGCACCCTTCTCGAGGAACTTCACACCAATTTCTTCCAGACCAATGCCCCTACCTGTGGGGTGCCGCCCCACAGCACTGACGATGCGGTCAAAAACTTCGATACGTTTTTCTTTGCTCTCGAGATTTTCGATTTCGACGTGCAAGCCATCGGGTTTTTTCTCGAAGCCGACCACGCCAGTATTTTTGTAAATTTGGATACCTTGTTTCTTAAAGGATTTCAGGGCTTCTTTGGCGATTTCTTCGTCTACTCCAGCCAAAACCTTGAAGGGTTCAACCACAGTCACAGTACTGCCAAGGCGGTTGTAAATTGTGGCAAACTCGAGTCCGATGACACCACCGCCAATACACAAGACTCGAGCAGGAAGTTTTTCTGGAATCAAGAGCGCACTGGTGCTGTCGGTGATGTCTATACCATCTACAGGAAAGGTTTTAAGGTGATTTGGTGCGCCGCCCGTGGCGACGATCAACTTATCGAATTCGATTTCTTCTGTGCCTTTTTTTCCCGTAATGACGGCTTTATTGCGGCTTTTGAGTTTGGCTTCTCCCTCGAACATGGTTACGCCATTGCCCTTGAGCAGCCCACTTACGCCACCCGAGAGCTTTTTGACAATGCCGTCACGGTATTTGTTTACGGCTTTGAGGTCTAAATCCATATTCAGGATATTTAAACCAAAATCCTTGCCATGCTGAGCGTTATAAACCTCCTGTCCAACGTGCAAAAGTGCCTTTGTGGGGATACAGCCAACATTCAGGCACACCCCGCCCCAATACTCCCTTTCGGCAATAGCCACTTTTAAGCCAAGTTGTGCCGCACGAATTGCCGCGTGATAGCCGCCGGGTCCAGCCCCAATTACAAACACGTCGTAACGCATCAAAAACCTCCTAGGACTCGAGCCACGACTCGAGGTGATACACAGTTTAACGCAATTTGTCAGGGTCTGAGCGGCACACGCTAACCGGTATTGCGCAAGCCAGCCGCAATGCCTTGAATACTGAGCAACAATGCTCGCTCGAGTCTAGCGCGGTCTGGATGCTCGAGCGGGGTTTGGCGATAGCGGCTCAGCAACTCCACCTGCACAATATGAATTGGGTCCACATACGGGTTTCTGACCTCAATCGAACGGCGCAAGCGCGGCTCGTTCTCGAGGAGGGTCATCCCTGTAGCAAGCCTGACTTGCTGCACTGCCAAGGCATATTCTCGCAAAATACTATCGCGCAGCGCATGGTGCTCGGATAAATTGGCGTAGCGCTCAAAAATACCCATGTCCGATTTGGCAAGGCTCATCTGCGCATTGTCAAGCAAGCTGCGAAAGAATCCCCACTCGGCATAGAGTTTCTGGGTTAGACCTTGTTCTTGTACCTCGAGTAGCGCCAAACCCGTGCCCAAGCCGTACCAACCGGGTACAGTGGCGCGGTTTTGCGTCCAAGACATCACCCACGGGATCGCCCGCAGGTTATCGAGCGTTGGTTTACCGGGACGGCGAACGGGACGGCTGGCAATGCGCAAACTAGCAATTTCGTTGATTGGTGTGGCAGCCTCAAAAAACTCCAAAAATTGCTCGTCAAAAACCAGCTCCTGATATTTTTGGCGCGATGCCGCTGCCGCCACATCGAGTGCCTTGCGCCACGCAAGCGGTACAGCCTGAGGAGGTTTTGCCGCTGCGACAATCAAGGCAAACAACAATTGCTCGAGGTTGCGCTTGGCAAGTTCTGGGTTGGCGTAGCGGTCGGCGAGCGCTTCACCTTGTTCGGTCAGGCGTAAGCCCGCACCAATGGTTCCGGGCGGTTGCGCCATAATACCGCGTGCTGCTGGTCCACCGCCGCGCCCGATACTGGTGCCGCGCCCATGAAAAAAGCTGTAGGATACGCCATACTGCTCAAAAATATGCGCCAGACGTTCTTGGGCTTGATACAGTGCCCAATTCGCCGCCAAAAAACCTGCTTCTTTGTTTGAATCCGAATACCCAAGCATCACCTCTTGGGTTCGGTCTCCGAGGTGGACACGATAGAGGCGCGACTCGAGCAAGGAGCGCATCACTGCGGGGCAGTTTTCTAGGTCGTGTGGAGTCTCGAACAGCGGCGAGACATCTAAATTTTCCAAACCTGCTTCACGCCCCAAAATCAGTGCTTCCAAAACATCGCTTGCGGCTTCAGCGTGCGAAATCACATAGTGCCCAAAGGCATTTGGGGCAGTCTCGAGGTGCTTTTTCATCACGCGCAAAGGCTCGAGCACAGTGCTTAATTCTTCGGAGAGCACTGCACCAATCGGCAAAAGTGGACGGCGTGTCTCGAGTTCGCGCTCGAGCAGTGCAACCCGTTCTGGTTCGGATAGGGCAGCATAGTCGCGGTGTACACCGCCAAGGCGCAGCATTTCGGAAACTGCGTTTTGTAAATTCCCGGAAAATTCGCGGATGTCGAGCGCCACTAAATGCGAGCCGAACATTCTGGCACGCGCCAAAACCGGTGCAACAAAAACTCGTGCAGCACGTTCTTGTCCTGCAGCAACAAGTGAATCATAGACGCGCTCGAGCGTTGGTATGGCATCCGCCGATTCACTTTTGAGGCGTGTGTACAGCGCCTCGAGTTCGGCGCGCCATGGCTCGGGGGCGTTCGAGTCAAGGTGCACGTGCACGCGCTCGCGGTGCTGCGATAAGTCGGCAAAAAGCTGCTTCACGTCCTCGCGCATGCGCGACCTTGCCAAAGTGCTGTGGTATTCGAGGGTTTCTTTAGTCACTTCTGGCGTTACAAAGGGGTTGCCATCGCGGTCTCCGCCAATCCAAGAATAGAACTTGAGCGGCAGACGCATAGGGGGCGTACCAGCGCCGTACTCGAGCCGCATCGCTTCGCTTAAATCTTGCTCGAGTTGGGGTAAGGCTTGCCCAATGGCGCTCAAGTAGTGCAAACCATTGACTACCTCGTCGTGTACTGTGGGGTTGCGCGCTTGCAATTCGAGCGTACCCCACAAAACGTCAACTCGAGCGGCAAGGC
>JBKBVO010000017.1:0-18469 GCA_046289535.1 Deinococcales bacterium
GGCGCAGCATCAAACTCTGCAGGACGAGTCACTGGAGCAAGAGGGACAGGGTGAACTCGAGTGGTTTTCTGCGGAGCTACTACAGCACGTTCTGTAATGAGCATATTCATATTTTGCCTCAAGCAGAATAGTTTGTCAAGATTCGTTTCGTACATTGCGTAATCGGACGACCAAACCTTCCGACTGTGAAATTATACTAGCACAAAATCATGAGGTTTGGTTAGAAAGCACACTAGATATTGTGTATCTAAGAACAAAACCCACAAATTTATGTTTGAGTATAAACTCATTCAGAGGCATGCAAAACATTTTGGCAACATAAAAATTATGCCTTCTAGCAAACATTATTTAGCTCTGGGTCAATAGGTGTTCTGTTATGAACAGTCTATTTTTGTGGAACTGCTCGAGGACACAGATTTTGTAAGGGTTTTGTAAGAAATTTTATATTCGGCGTTGAAATTATTTTGCATCGTACCAAGACCTGCCTACACCAATGCCAACCCCGAGCGGCACCGAGAGCGGAAAGGCATTTTCCATGGTTTGCTGTACCAAACTCGAGACTTCAGCTAAAACCGCCTCGGGGACCTCGAGCACCAATTCGTCGTGTACCTGCAAAAGCATTTTTGCGCCAAATGGTTGTAAAAGTGGTGCAAGGTCAATCATGGCGCGCTTGATAATCCCTGCGGCGGTGCCTTGGATAGGCATATTGATTGCAGCGCGTTCGGCAGCTTCGCGCACATTAAATACTTTAGCGTTAATATCCGGAATATAGCGCCTGCGTCCAAATAAATCTTGCACATAACCATGTTCGCGGCAGTGGGTTTTGGTGGTCTCGAGATACTCTTTAATCCCCGGGTAGGCAGCAAAATAGCCCTCGATAAATGCCTTGGCTTCACTGTGTGAAATGCCTTCGTCTCTAGAGAGGCGATGTGCGCCCATACCGTATAAAATCCCGTAATTAATCGCCTTTGCCCCACGGCGTTGGTCGGTGGTAACTTCCGCTAAAGGAATTTGCAAAATCGCGGCTGCGGTGGCGCGATGGATATCCTCATTATTTTGAAAACTACGCACTAGATTATCCTCTTGGGTGATATGTGCCAAAATGCGCAACTCGATTTGCGAGTAATCGGCGCTCAAAAGCTGGCAGCCATCTTTGGCAATAAAGCCCTTGCGAATTTCGCGCCCTATCTCGGTGCGAACAGGAATATTTTGCAAATTGGGATTGATGCTCGAGACACGCCCAGTCGCTGTACCAAGTTGATTAAAAACCGTGTGCAAACGCCCCGTTTTGGGATTGACCATATTCGGGAGTGGCTCAAGATAAGTACCGCGCAATTTGGCAATTTCGCGGTACTCAAGAATTTGTGCCACGATGGGGTGTTCTTCAATTAACGGCTCGAGCGCCGAAACAGCTGTGCTGCGTTTGCCTGTGAGTTTGGTTTTTTTGCCCGAAGCAAGCTTGAGTTTGTCGTATAAAACCGTTTCGAGTTGGTCGCGGGAATTGACATTGAAAACCTCGCCTGCAAGTTGGTGAATAGTGGCTTCGATCAATGACAATCGTTCGAGAAATTGGTTTGAAAGCTCCCTAAAAAAAGCACTGTCTATGCGGATGCCTTCGGTTTCAAGCTGGGTCAAGACCTGCGCCACAGGCTTCTCGAGATCGGTATAGAGCGCCTCGAGTTCGGGGGGCATCGCTTGGCGTAAAAGCTGCATCAGGTCATAAGCCTGTGCGGCTTGGGTTGCGGGGTCGCTTGACCAATCTTCGGATAAATAGCGCTTGGCAATACTTTGTGGCTCGAAATTGTTGGAGTCAAGCACATAGGCAAGCAAAAAAGGGTCATCGCCGGTTTGTGCCCCTGCTGCAACTGCCAGCGCTTTAGCATGAGCGGCATTGATGATGCCGCTTGGGGTGTAGCCTTCTGGGGCGGTCATGATGCCTTCTGGCGTAGCAGCCGCTAAGCCCAAAATACTCGAGCCAAGCGGTTCGTTGGGACGTTCGAGCTCATAACCCCAAATGGCGTTCTCGAGTTTGTTGATATCCCATTCGAGGCGCACCAGTTGGCGTTGTTTGACCTCGGCAATGGGTTCGGCGGGAACATTGAGGTTGCTACCTTGTAGCTCGAGCAGGCTTTGCACCTCTTTGAGGATGCTATTCATTTCGAGGTCGCGCAATAATGGCATCAGCACTTCGGTATTCGGCATAAATTGATTGGCGGCTGCCAGGTTTAGCTCGAGTGGTACGTTGGTAACAATTCTCGAGAGTTGCTGACTAAACAGCACGTTTTCCAAGCTATCACGCACTTTTTGTACTTCTTTTTTGGGTTCGGCACTCTCTAAATTATCTAGGATATGTTGTAAGCTGCCATTAAGCTCGAGCAATTTTTGCGCGCCTTTGGGTCCAATCCCCTTTGCACCGGGGATATTGTCCGAAGAATCACCCGTCAATGCTCGGAAATCCACCCACTGTGCTACAGTCACGCCATATTTGGCGTGCACATCCTCGGGACGCACAAGTGTATCGTCGCTGCTAATCACACGCACCTTGTCGGATAAAAGCTGGTAGGCATCGCGGTCAGAAGTTAAAATATAGGTGTCTATGCCCGCAGCTTCAGCGCGAGTAGCAATGGTGCCAATCACATCATCGGCTTCGTAACCAGCAACCTCGAGCCGTGTTACGCAGAGCGCATCCACAATTTCTTTGATGCGCTGAATTTGTTTGGGTAGGTCTTCGGGGGTTTCGGCGCGTCCCGCCTTGTAGTCGGCATATATTTCGTGGCGGAAGGTCTTGACGGGCGGGTCAAAGACCACAATTACCGCACCCTCGCGTTTTTTTAAGCCCTCGCGCAGGTGGCGCAACAGCGTTTTCATAAAACCGTAAATCGCGTGGGTGGGTTCGCCTTTAGAGTTTTGCAGGCGGTTTGAGCCTCGAGCCAAGGCATAGTAAGAGCGGTAAGCCAGCGCATGACCATCTATCACCACCACCCGTTTGGGCATGACACCACCCGTCGCTCGAGGCGTAGGAGGCAATGGGTCTTCGGCTTGGGGTGGAATACCGTGTTCGTCTGGGTGGGTTGTGTTCTCAGGCTCAGAGGTAGCAAACAGGTCGGCTTGGGTCATGCCAAGAGTCTACCCGAATTCTGTTTCTGGCGAAATGGGGGGGCTTTAGCCAATCGAGTGCGACGCAAACAGTCGCCGCACCGCACTCGAGAAGCCTGCATCATCTGCTAGACGATAAAAACGCACAAAACTTTTATAGCGGTATACCTCGAGTTCGTGTTGTCTGAGCGCGGGGCTGGTCTGATAGCACTCGAGCGTACTTAAACCCCTGACTTGCTCAAGCAGTGATTTGGCAGCCGGAGGAATAGCCGTGCCTCGGCGTTGTTGCTCAAAAAATCGCAGGTTCTCGAGTGTAAAATAGGGGACGTTCTCGAGGTCGCCCAAGGTTTTTTCGGTGAATGCAAAACGCAGTGCGACACCTGCCTCGAGCCACTGTTGCAACCTTGCTGCAGGGGGCAAGGAAAACAGGGTGACGCTTTGCAGCGCTTCTGGCAACTCGAGTGACAATTCTGGATAGCGCCGAGCAATAAAATCTGCTGCTGCTGCACTTGCAAAAATTGGGCTTGGCTCGAGTTTTAAGCGCTCGAGTTCGGTTTTGGCGTTCAGACGTGGGTACACCGCGCCCTCGTCTGGCTCAAGAACCTTCAGGCGGCTTTGGTAGCGCATTTTTTGGGTGGTAAATTCTAAACTCGAGCGCCCATTAAAAACATTATCCTCGAGTGTAACAGCAGCATCTATTGCGTCTCCTGCCATAAATGGTACACCCACGCCCCACTGTTTGCCCTTGATGCCAGCTACTCGGTACTGAAAATGCTTGCCCTCTTGACCAAGCGCTCCAGTTTGTTCTAGGGTTTCGCGCAACCAAAAAAGTGGCGGGAGGTGCCCTTGTCCAAAAGGCTCGAGACTGAGGAGTTGATCCATCAGTTCTCTGGAAACCTCACTTGGCTGTAAGAGTGCATCGGCATAGACCTTCTCGCGTGGGTCGGGGTGGGTGCGTGTAAACTCGAGAATCTTGTCCGAAAACGCAGGAATGTTTTCGTTGTAAATGGCAAAACCACCCGCTTGTGAGTGTCCGCCGTAACGTTTGAGGGTTTCGTGGGCGTGGCGCAACGCCAAGACGGCACTGATGCCTGGCGTACTGCGGACGCTACCCTTGCCTTCGGCGATAATAAATACGGGTTTGTAGAATTGCTCGAGTAATTTAGAGGCAACAATACCCATCACCCCAGGATGCCAGCCTTCTTTGGTCACAACCAGCGCTGGGGCTTCGGGGTCAGCAATTTGCATGGCTTCAGCAAACATATCTTCTTGGATGCGTTTGCGTTCTAAATTTCGTGCATCTAAATAGGTTGCTAAAGTCAGAGCGCGATTTGCGCTGTTTGTGGTCAGTAGCTCGAGCGCAGCCTCGGCTTCGCCTAAACGCCCTGCGGCATTGATGCGCGGCGCAATGATAAAGCCCACATCCTGAGCCGAGGGGGCGCTGATTTTTTTTTGCTCGAGCATGGCGCGTATTCCAGTCCAGCGCGAGTTTTTCATTTGTTCTAAGCCCACTTTCACCAGTGCGCGGTTTTCGCCCAAAAGCGGAGCGAGGTCGGCAATCGTGCCAATTGCTGCGAGGTCGGCATACTCGAGCGGTGGCGGTGCTCCAAACTCACGCCGCACTGCCCAGAGCAAATGAAATGCCACCCCACTTCCAGTGAGAGCGGGCAGGTCGTGGTGGTAATTGGGTGCCAGGGCAGGATGTACCACTAAACAGCGTGGCAAAATTTGTCCGGGGGCGTGATGATCGGTAACGATTGTGTCTATGCCCGCTTGGGTGATGCTGCGGATTTCGTCTAGGTTGCTCACGCCACAATCCACGGTAATCAATAAATCGCAGGCTTCGATATGCTCAGGCACACGCTCTGGGTTGATGCCATAGCCATCCAAAATACGGTGCGGAATAAAGGTGTGCGAATTTGCCCCGAGTTCGTTTAAACCAAGGCTTAAAAGCGCGGCTGCGGTCACACCATCGGCATCGTAATCGCCATGAATACGAATACGTTTTTTTTGCTCTATGGCACGTTTGATTTGTGTTGCTGCCTCGAGTAGTGCGGGGTTGGGCGACAACGCGAAAGCTGGTTCGAGTGCATGGGTGCTATGAATACCACGCCCGTACAAAACTGCCGCGATTTTGGGCGAAATCCCGAGGGTACGGCTCATTTCCTCGAGCGGAGCAAGTGGGCTGGGCAAGCGCAGTCCCCAATCTACGGGGCGGACTCGAGACAGGGGAATACTGGTTGCGGGCATTGCACGTTACTCTATCGTTTTGCCAGGCTCGCGGCAAGAGTTCGAGCATCGCTAAAATCTGCTCGAGACGCTGTCGTTCGTTCAAAAAACCTAAACCGCGTTTGTGCAAAAGCAACTGTCTCAAGGCTTTGGTATTTTCAGGAGCAGCACACGCTTTGGCGAAGCGCTCGAGCTTGTCGCCCGAGGGCGGTGTTTGTAATCTGTTATTGTTCGTAAGTGATAAAAGCCTGCTGCATAAAAGCAGTATACGCGCAAAATTTTGCACTTCGTACCCTTGAATATCTTGTTGGCGCCATGTTTAACTTGAGCCAATAAGGAGCCGCGATGAAATCGAGCATCGGAGTAGCTGTTTTGGGTGCAGGACGCATGGGGCAAGAGCACGCCCGCAACCTACTTGGGATTAGTAGCGCTAGGGTTGTTGCTATCGCTGACCCCTTCGAGGCGGCACGCAATGCGGCAAAATACCTGACTCGAGCCGAAAAAACCTTTGCCGAGCCGCTTGAAGCGATTGCCGACCCCGATGTCGAGGCGGTGATTATTGTCACGCCAACCGATACACACGCTGAACTGATTGAAGCTGCCGCCAATGCAGGCAAGGCGATTTTTTGTGAAAAACCTGTGGCGCTTGGTTTGGAGCGCACCAAGGCTGCGCTCGAGGTTGTTGCTGCCAAAAATGTTCCTTTTCAGATTGGTTTTAATCGCCGTTTTGACCCGCCTTATGCACTTGCCAAGCAAAAACTTGATGCAGGAGAGATTGGTGCTGTGGAGCAGTTTATTTCGGTGATGCGCGACCCCGCCCCACCGCCGCTTTCATATATTAAAGTTTCAGGTGGGATGTTTATGGATCAAAGTATCCACGAACTTGATTGCGCACGTTTTTTGGTGGGTGAGGTCGAGGAAATTTCCGTTTGGGGTGCGGTGCTGATAGACCCCGAAATTGGCAAACTCGGCGATGTAGACACGGGTATGATTGCGTTGCGTTTTAAGAACAAAGCGCTTGGTGTAATTCAAAACTCGCGCCGCAGCGCTTACGGCTACGATGTCCGCACCGAAGTTTTTGGCGCAAAGGGTAAATTGGTACTCGATGCCACCCCCAAAACCCCACTAACACAATTTGGGGCTAGCAGCGGCAAAGATGGCAGGCTCGAGCAAGATCATTTCCACTTTTTTATGGATCGCTTTCGCGAGGCGTATCGGCTCGAGATAGAAGCTTTTTTTGCCTGCTTAACAAGTGGTACAGCACCAACACCAAGCAGTACCGATGCGCTCGAGTCATTGCGTTTGGGCATTGCTGCAACGCGTAGCCTGAAAGAAAAACGACCGATTTTGCTCTCAGAGATTTAATTACCTGTCAAAGACAGTATCTGTTGATACGGTTGGAAAGCTCTACGAACTTTCTCAATGTGGTATGACGCACTAGCCGACACTTATCTTCGTTTGCTTTTCAGGTTTATTCAACAAGTGCGGCTCGAGCTGCTTGTACTCGCCTCAGTGCATCCTCGCCCAGTGTGACCAAGTGCCCCATTTTGCGCCCTGCTCGAGCCTCTTGTTTTTGATAGAGGTGCAGTTTTGCGCCTTGCTCGAGTGCGGCAGCCCAATGAGGGGTTTGTGGCTGCCAGAGGTCGCCTAACAAGTTTGCCATTGCCGCCGTACTCAGCAGCGCTGTATTGCCGAGGGGTAAATCACAAACAGCACGAATGGCTTGCTCAAATTGGCTCGTCTGACAGGCTTCTGTGAGCACATGACCCGAATTATGCGGTCGTGGAGCAATTTCGTTAACAACGATTTGTTCGTCCACAACAAACATCTCGACACAGAGTAAGCCGTGTAAGCCCAAAGCCTCTGCAAGCCCAAGCGCGATGCGTTGCGCCTCTTGTGCAATTGTCGCCTGAAGGCGTGCAGGCACGACCGTGCAATCCAAAATACCATTTTTGTGCTGGTTCTCGAGCACAGGAAAACAACCTACCTGACTGCTCGAACGCGCCACCAAAACACTGACCTCGAGCGAAAAATCAAGCATGCGCTCGAGTACGCACGGCACGCGCCCAAAGCGTACGAAAGCGTCTTTTGCCTCCGAGCGATTCTGCACTCGAGCTTGTCCCTTGCCATCGTAACCAAGGGTTGCAGTTTTGAGGATTGCAGGAAAACTTGCACTTGCCAAGTCTGATTCCCGCCAAATCTCGAGGTACGGGGCGGTTTTTGCCCCAGCTTGGGCGACAAATTTTTTCTCGAGTATTCGGTCGCGGCTGATGCCCAAAATTTGACTGCTCGGACGCAAAGGCACATGCTGTTCAAGAGTTTGAAGATATTGACTTGGCACGTTCTCGAACTCGAGGGTGATGACATCGCAGCGCGCTGCGAGTAGCGCGAAGGCGTTTGCATCATCAAAATTGCCCACCACGACTTCTTCCACCACGCTCGAGGCGGGGCAATTTGGGTCTGGGTCGAGCACAACAACGCGGTAGCCAAGTGGCTTTGCTGCGAGTGCGAGCATTCTTGCCAGTTGTCCACCACCCAAAATACCGATGGTTGCGCCCGGTGGAATCACAAACTCACCGCTAAAACAGCAGCTGTTTGGGCTTGGCGGTAAGCGTGAAGTTTGCTGCGAATCTCTGGATACTGATTGCCCAACATAGCTGCAGCCAAAAGTGCGGCATTGACCGCTCCAGCCTCGCCGATCGCCAAAGTGCCAACAGGAATCCCCTTGGGCATCTGAACGATACTGAGTAGACTGTCTAAGCCACTGAGTGCCTTGGACTGAATAGGTACACCCAAGACGGGCAGCACAGTCTGGCTAGCGGTCATACCGGGCAGGTGCGCTGCGCCACCGGCTCCGGCGATAATCACTGCCAGTCCTCGAGCCTCGGCGCTTTTAGCGTACTCAAAGAGCAAATCTGGGGTGCGGTGTGCGCTGACAACACGCATCTCGAAAGCAATACCAAATTGCGTCAGTATCTCGGCGGCGGGCTGCATGGTGGGCAAGTCCGACTGGCTACCCATGATGATGCCAACAAGCGGTTTCACGGCGTGCATGCTATCGCGCCGTAAGGTAAACCGCAAACTTGAACTTCTGGGCAAATTTAAACGTATACTCCTATATGACCAAATATATTGTCTTGCTGTTGTGCATCTCGAGCTTTGCTTTGGCAAGCGGCTTAGTGGGCTTGCCTAAAGAAATTTTGGGCTTCGAGAAATGGGCAGTGGTTGCCAAAATTACAGATACAGATGGAGCGCACCCTGGGCAAAATAAACAAGTTTTTGCCAATAAAATTGCTGCTGCCGCATGGAAAAAATCAGGAAAACTGCCCATTGGTAGCGTGGTGATTAAAACAGGTGGAAAAGTTACCCAGCCCAATTTTATCGCCGTGATGTACAAACGCCAAGCAGGTTGGTATTACGAAGAATATTTTCCAAGAGGCGGCAGGTACAGCATCGGGGCGGGTGGCAAAGGTGGACAGGCATTGTGTAAAGACTGCCATGCTGGTGGCACGGATGAATTATTTACGCGTTGAGCAATTCTAAAATCTTTGCTGCTACTCGAGCCGCACCGCCCGCGGGTCCCATCCGCTCCCAACCTGCTTTTTGGGCTAATTCGCGGTTTTTGTACGCTTGGCGCACTGCTTCGGACAGGCTCGAGTTATCCACAGGCTTATCCACAAAGACCAGCCCTGCACCCAACAAACGCTGCTGGGCTTTAGCAAAGTTGCGGGTGTATTGAGGACCTCGGGTGGCGAAACTGACCACCGGTTTACCCAACCCTACTGCTTGCTCATTTCCCGTACCAGACGTACCCAAGACCACATCAGCGCGATGCAAAAGCGCCGCAAATGCGTTTGATAAAATGTTGACGCACTGTCCAGAATGATGCTGTGCTGTTCTCAAAACAGACAAAGAGTTATCCACAGCCTCTACCGGTTTCCACACCCAACCTGTGGATAACTCTAAATTTGGATCCAGTTTTGGCAATGCTGCCAAAACCTGAAATTCGGGCAGTAAGGCTGCAACTTCGAGCATTTTTGGCAGGCTGTAGAGGTGGTCACCTCGAGTGCCGGGCAGCAATGCCAGCAAAGGTTTGTTCTCGAGAATCGGTGTTAAATCAAGTTCGGGGGTTAAACAATCCATCATCAGATTACCCAAAAAACTGCTATGCCCTACCCCAAGTTCTTGCAGCCATGTAGCAGTGCGTGCATCTCTAACAAAAACATGGCGCACCATGCGGCGCATTAAAAAAAGTTCGGGGGCTGTAAAGTTATCCACAGTAACGCGGTTGAGGCGTTCTAAACGGGTGGCAGCGCTCATGCCGTCTTGGTAGTAGCGGCTCACCAAAGGCTGCACTTGAAAAACCACTGGAGTTGCCTCCTTAAAAGCAAAAAGGCGCGTGACTCCAAGCGCATAGACATCGCCTACCACAATCACTATATCGGCTTTGGCACGGCGCACCGCCCAGTGTTGGGCATGGGTATGGTGGCGCATACCATCGCGCCAATCCTCGAGAAACCGCTGTACAGAGGTGAAAGTAAACCCACCCGACGGTGGAGACCAGCGCGGACCCGAAACCGTAATCCCAAGGCACTCATAAGGCGTGCCAGCACCGACAATCGGCACTGCCTCGAGTTGCCAGTCTGGGCACAGGCGTTGGAATTCTTGAGCAAGCCTTGCGCCGATGGCATCTTCGCCGTGACCGTTAGAGATAAAAAGGAGTTTTTGGGGCATGGGAGAAGGTTACAGGGTCTCTTGTTTTGAATGCTTTTGGATTTGCTGCTAGACTACACCACATGGAAGAACCCGAGTTTAACAACCTGACCTTAGACTACAGCGAAGACGGCGCAATTGCCATTATTACCTTCAACCGCCCCAAGGCGCTGAATGCCCTAAACAGCGAAACATTACAAGAGCTTGGCATGGCACTAGAAGCCTGTCTCGAGCCACCCGAAACAATGGCGCTGATTATAACCGGCTCGGGCGAAAAATCTTTTGTGGCGGGCGCAGATATTTCTGAGTTTGCTGGTATTGAAACCGCCTTTGAAGGGCGCGAGCTGGCACTAGGTGGGCAAGATACGATCTCGAGTATTGCGGCAATGCCAATTCCAACCATTGCTGCTATCAATGGTTTTGCTTTAGGTGGCGGATTAGAACTCGCATTGGCGTGTGACCTGCGCGTTGCCAGCAAAAACGCCAGAATGGGGCTGCCAGAAGTTGGTCTGGGTTTGATTCCTGGCTACGGTGGCACACAGCGTTTGCCGCGTTTAATTGGCGAAGGGCGAGCACTAGATTTGATTTTGACGGCACGACACGTGACCGCAGAAGAAGCGTTTTCGCTGGGCTTGGTGAATAGAGTCTCAGACAATGCACTCGAGACCGCCGAGCAGTTGGCGCGAGATATCATTAAAAATGCACCTGTATCGCTTGGACTCGCCAAAGAAGCCGTGCGGCGCGGCATGACCATGACCTTAAACGATGGGCTAGAACTCGAGGCAGATTTATTTGGGTTAGCCAGCAGCACCAAGGACATGAAAGAGGGCGTGGCGGCGTTTTTGGAAAAGCGCAAAGCCAATTTCGTAGGCGAATGAACTATCTTGAACCCGTTACACTCGAAGGCAAACACATCCGTCTCGAGCCACTTGACCCAGCGACCCACGCTCCTGAAATGTTTGTGCACTTCGAGCCTCGGGTGACCGAGTTCTTGTCTCGAGGTGGTAAGCCTATCGAATCTGCTAGCGATTTAGCAGCGCATCTAAGCGAACTAAACACTGTTCCACAGCGCCTAAATTGGGCAGTACGAATCATCAAAACTGGGGCGGTGGCGGGCAGAATTTCGTATTCGCAGGTTAACCCTCAAGATAAGTGGATTGAAGTTGGCACCATGTTAATGCCGGCATTTTGGGGGAGTACCGCCAACCCCGAGGGCAAATTGCTGCTTTTAACTCGAGCCTTCGAGATTTTGGGGGCAAATCGTGTGCAGTTCAAGGTAGATGCACGCAACGAGCGCTCGCAAGGCAGCATGGCAAAAATTGGAGCGGTGCGCGAAGGTATATTGCGCCAGTACCAAATCCGCCCCGATGGGTATGTGCGTGACAGCGTGATGTACAGTGTGTTGGCTTCTGAGTGGGCAGAGGTAAAGCAAAAACTCGAGACGCGGTTGTAAGCAGTTTCGCCCGCACCACCTCGAGCCAATTTATGCCATACACAAGTCTGCTCATCTTGCGGTATACCTATCCTCAGATAGCTGGTGTTTTCTTTTCGAAGACTCGAGACTTTCGCTATACATTGGAGTGTTAAACTACACCCATGAGCACCCGTATAGAAACCGACACCATGGGCGCATTGCAAGTAGACTCGAGCCGCTACTGGGGCGCACAAACCGAACGCAGCATCCACAATTTTCCCATTGGACGAGACCGCTTTGTTTGGGGACGCGCCATTATTCGCGCTTTGGGAATCCTGAAAAAAGCGGCTGCGCTTGCCAATGCAGAATTGGGGCAGTTACCTCGAGATATCGCCGATTTAATCACCAAAGCCGCCGATGAAGTCATAGACGGCAAGCTCGACGACCATTTTCCACTTGTGGTTTGGCAGACGGGTTCTGGTACACAAAGCAATATGAACGCCAACGAGGTCATCTCTAACCGCGCTATTGAAATGGCAGGTGGGGAACTTGGCAGCAAAAAACCAGTACACCCCAACGATCACGTCAATCGTGGACAATCGAGCAACGATACCTTTCCAACCGCAATGCACATTGCGGTAGTCGAAGAACTGCACCGCCAGTTATACCCCAAGGTGCAAATTTTGCGTGACACACTGCACAAAAAGTCACTCGAGTACGCAAGCATCGTCAAGGTTGGGCGCACTCACCTGCAAGATGCCACACCAATTACATTGGGGCAAGAAATTGGTGGCTGGGTAGCGCAGCTGGACTACTGCCTCGAACAGGTGCGCAACGCCGAACAGGGGCTATACGACCTCGCGATTGGCGGCACTGCCGTTGGTACGGGCTTAAATGCTCACCCCAAGTTTGGCGATTTGGCTGCTGCAAAAATGGCAGCGCTCACGGGGTTGCCGTTCAAGTCAGCAGCCAATAAATTCGCGGCACTTTCGGCGCACGATGCCTTGGTCACAACCTCGGCGGGGTTGCGCACCTTGGCAGGTGCTTTAATGAAAATGGCAAACGATGTACGCTGGCTCGCCAGTGGTCCACGCAATGGGATTGGCGAAATTAATATCCCTGAAAATGAACCCGGCTCGAGCATCATGCCTGGTAAGGTCAATCCCACTCAATCCGAAGCCATGACCATGGTGGTCGCACAAATTTTTGGCAACGATGCAACGGTAGCCTTTGCAGGTTCACAGGGGAACTTCCAACTGAATGTATTCAAGCCCGTCATGGTGCACAATGTGCTCGAGAGTATTTCGCTTTTGGGCGATGCTTGTGTGGCGTTTAATGACAACTGCGCTGTGGGTATCGAGCCGAATTTAGAACGCATCGAACAGAATTTAGGCACTAACCTGATGCAAGTGACAGCGCTCAATCGTCATATTGGTTACGATAAAGCCGCCGCCATTGCTAAAAAAGCGCACAAAGAAGGCTTATCGCTGCGCGAAGCAGCACTGAAGCTGGGGTATTTAACCGAGGAAGAATTTAACGAATGGGTTATTCCACTCGAGATGACCTATTCTAAGGAATGAAGCCCGTACAAGCCCGAGAACTTTCGCTCGAGATAACCCAAGTAGGGTGCTGCGTTCAGTGGCTTGCCAGTAGCTTGCACAATCAGTTCTGGCGGTAGATAGGTTTTGCCGTAACGCAACACCGCGTGCCTGAGCCAATGTAGAAGCGGCTGATATTCGCCTCTGGCAAACATTGCATCAAGGTCGCCCATTTGGGCACTGGCTTTTTCAAAAAGCTGTACGCTTAGAATGTTGCCGAGGCTATATGTTGGGAAATACGCAAACATCGCTGCAGACCAGTGGATATCTTGCATCACACCACTTGCATAGTCTGGTGGGGTAATACCCAAGTATTCCTGCATCTTCGCGTTCCATGCCTCGGGCAATTGGGCAACTTTCAGTTTTTCTTCAAAGACCGCCAGCTCGAGTTCAAAGCGCAGCATGATATGTAGGTTGTAGGTTAGCTCATCGGCTTCTACACGAATCAAACTAGGGCGCACACGGTTAACTAATCTGTACATAGTCGCGGCGTCTACGTCGTGCAGGGCTGCGGGGAAGTGTTTTTGAGCGCGTTCAAACCAGAATTGCCAAAAGCCATTGGAGCGCCCAACCAGATTTTCCCACAAGCGCGATTGGCTCTCGTGTACGGTGCTCCAAGCGCCTCTTGCCAGTGGGGTGCGGCGCAGTTCGTCGGCGGTATTCTGTTCGTACATCGCATGACCTGCTTCGTGCAGCATGCCATAAAACGCCATTGGAAAATAGTGTTCATCAAAGCGTGTGGTGATTCGCACATCGTCTTTGCTAAAACTGGTGGCAAAAGGGTGTGCGGCTACATCCAAGCGTCCGTGGTGTAGGTCATAGCCAAAAGCCTGTGCAACCTCGAGTCCAAAGGCACGCTGGGCGGCAATCGGATAATGCCGCGTGAGAATACTGTAATCTACATTTTCGCCAGCCGCTTTAATTTTCTCGAGTAAAGGCACGGTAAAAGTGCGTACATCGGCAAAGATGGTTTTAATGTCGGCGGTTTTAAGTCCAGGGTCGTAGTCTGGCAGCAGCGCATCGTAGGGGTGTGAATCAAAGCCATATAAATCGGCGGCACGACGGGCGTAATCAAACATTTTTTGCAGGTGCGGCAGAAACGCTGCCCAGTCGTTTTGATGGCGCGCTGCCTCCCAGACCGAACCAGACAGGCTTTTGGCGGCTGCGAATTCTGCTACAAAATCGCTGGGTAGCTTAGATTTTCTGTCCATATCAAGGCGCAAAAGCCGAATCAGCGCTCCATCTAAAGAATCCTCGTTGCTTAAACTTGGCTCGAGTGCCAAAAGTAATTCGCGCAAACGCGGTGCGGTATTTTTTTCGTGCAGTAAGCGCGCCATGGTCGCCAATTGGGTAGCTCGAGAAGCGGCTGCCCCTTTGGGCATCTGGGTTTCTCTGTCCCAACTTACAAGTTGCCCAATGGCGGTTAAATCGGAGATTTCCCCGAGCAAATTTTTGAGTTCTTGAAGTGTCTGCATAGGCAGATTGTAAATACTTTGAAGTTGCAATACTGCTACACAAAAAAAGTTTAGGCTCGAGCCAAAACCGCCATTCTGACCCTCTTTGCGCCTGCTTCAATCAGCACCAAGCTGGCTTCGGTAAGGGTAGTGCCGCTTGTATACACATCGTCTATTAAAAGTAACTCGAGTCCAGTGACGGATTTTTGCAAAGCAAAGGCACCTTCAAGGTTTTTGAGTCGTTCGCTTTTTGCAAGCCGCGCCTGTTGTTGAGTGGCACGCACTCGTTTGAGTGCTTCGTGGGAGGGTACGCCTAAACCTTGGGCAATCGCCCCTGCCAGCAGCTCAGCTTGGTTGTAGCCGCGCAGATTGGCTCGAGTAGCGTGTAGTGGAATGGGTACAACTGCATCTACATGCCAAGATTTATCCTGTACTGCCTGCGCTAAAATTTTTCCTAATGGGTGGGCAACCCTTCGTGCTTCGGCAAATTTAAGCGCGCGCACAACACGCTCGAGTCGAGTCGCATATTCGCCCAAATGCAGCAGATTGCCTTCAAATTGTGGCTCGAGTTGCGCCAGACAGGCTGTACAAACCCCAATTTCTGTGCCCTGTAAGTGCCGACGGCACATTGGGCAGCGAGTCGGCAATAAAGTGTTCAGCACTGTCTCGAGCATCGGGCTTATGATAGCGCAATGCCCAGACAAAAAAAGAACCTCGACCCTCGAGCTGCAATTTGGGGTCAACACAAAGAAAAAATCACACAACGCCTGCAAGAACTCGACCCAGATCTCGAGCGGTATGTGCGTGAATTTGCTTATGGCACGGTTTATGCGCGTGGTGTGTTGCCTGCAAAAACCCAAGAACTTTTGGCGATAGTCATGCTCTGTGCACTTGGCAACCCTGGTGAGATGAAAACCCATTTGCGCGGTGCTCTAATAAATGGAGCAAGTGAAGCTGAAGTGCGCGAAGCACTGCTGTTTGCAATTCCGTATTTGGGTTTTCCAAGGGTGATTGGTGCGTTTGCGTACTTACAGGAAGTTTTGCAAGCAAAAAAGAATATAAGCTCTCAAAACTTGAGTTGAGGAAGACTTTTTTTACCCACCAATCAAGAAATTTTTTCGTACACCAAAAGCATCACGCCATCACCGAGATGTCTCGAGCTAGGACGTTGAAGGGGCAACTTATACCCACCCATAGACAAGAATATTGTGCCCGTCTTGTTCTTTGAGCACCTGCGCCGCTGCAACCACATCTTAAGATACTCGAGTTATTCCACTCGAGCGACTCGAAAAAGCGTTTGTGTCTGCCTTACTTGCCCAATACTTGGCAAAGCCTTCGTAAGTTACACGCCCGAGCAACAGTGCATCGCTTTCAAAAAGCTCGTCGTATTTAAACCCTGCATCGTCAGGAGCATAATCTAGCCTCCACGAGACGGTGTCCTCCATCACCCCATCAAGGGTCAGAAATTCAGCGATAACCAGCTTTCGCACTAGCGTATTTTGGTCAAGACATTGTCAGCTTTTTGTGGCACGGAAGAGCGAAGGCGCATCTTGACACTCGAGACATAACCTGCCAAATCCTCTAAGCTGCGCTCTAAGCTCATTTTGAGGTGATACTCGCCCGTACCGAGCGGTGCGATCATCATAAAAGGCGGCTTGGCGAGCGTCTCGAGCACTTGTAGCACAGTGCTGGTGCCAATACCAGAACCCGACAATTTTGCAACAATATCTTCTGGAGTGATGACACAAGGGGCTTGGAAGTGGCGCAGCGCAAGCATGATAAAGCTAAACTCGCCCCTGGTTACAAGGTGCTGCGAAATACTCTGCTGGATGCTGTCGAGCGCATCTTGGCGGATACCGCCCGCGTTCCAATAGCCCTCGAGCTCGAGCGGCGTAAGCGCAAAGTGTTCTTGGAACTTTTCGAGCGCTGAAAGCGCCTCGAGTTCAACTCGTGCGACCTGCCCAAAAGCGGTGGCGGTATCCATCAAGCCGATGCGTTCGCTGCTTGCTGCAACAGCCAAATACTTGGCACTTTGTAAACGCCCCGCTTTCAGCACTTCGCTGATATTCGAGTGCCCGTCGAGTGCGATAGCAATACGATGTGTACCACGTGGTAGACGTGCCTCGAGCAGTAAACCACCCGCAAGTCGAGAAACCTCGTAACCAAAGCCAGTAAAGGTTTTTTCCAGTGCCTCGAGCGGGGTGACTTCGGCTTTTTTAGGCACAACTGGCAGAGATTTGCTTTGAACGAGTTCTTGGACCTGTGGTACTTCTGGCTCTGAACTGTCTGGCTTGGCACCGTCTGGTTTATTGCTCTCTGGGTATAAAATACCCTTTGGGTAAGGCGAAACACTCGCGGGTTGCTTACGCACCACACGAATATGCGAGCTCTCATCCTCGATGACGCTCTTGAGCGGAGCAGGGGCAACAGGGGTTGTGTTGGCGGGCACACTTGCGCTCCGAGCCTGCTTTTGCACCACCTCGAGCGCCAGACGGCGCGGCTCGAGTGGAGTGAAGAGCAAAAGGTCATTGACCGCAAGTTTATACTGCATGAATATATCGGCAAAGCCGTACAAGCGCCCACCACGCAAATCGAGGCGAATTTCTCTGCCGCCTTCGAGCACAACGCTCAAACCACCTTCTGGTGGAACATGCGGCTCGAGGTATTTGAGCACAGCAATACTGCCTGTATCCAAACACAAGCGAGTTACGGTGTAGCGCATTTGTTTAGCGCTCACGGCGAGACCTTCGGTAGCGGCGGACGGGTTTGCTTGGCTTAGGGATAGATTGGATTTGGGGTTTGGTTTGGCTATAGTCATCGTGGAGTTCTTTCAGGGTAAGCTCGCGGTTCCCCGCAAGAGAAAAGTAAAGAGATTTTGCTACGCTCATTGTAACCCGAGCATCATCCAAAGCGCGGTGCCTTGCAAGTCGTGGAATATTAAACAACCGAGACAACGTATCAAGCCCACGCTTGCGCTTTCCAGGCAGAGCAACCTGGGCGAGATTGACCGTATCAACAATCGGATTTGACAACCTGCGCCCCAGTTTAGCAAACTCTCGAGCCAAAAGGGCAATATCAAACCCCGCATTGTGCACCACCAAGGTCGCCCCTTCGAGAAAGGACTCAAGCCTGAAAAGCGTCTCTTGAATGGGTGGAGCGCCCTCGAGCATACCCGCATTGATACCAGTCATGCGCTGTACAAAAGGGTTGATGGGACGGTTGCTCGGTACAAAGGACTGAAATTCCTGTAAGCCATTTTGGTCAAGGCGCACAGCGCCAATTTCGATGATGTCCTCACGCACAGGATCGCCATTGGTGGCTTCTAAATCCAGCGCCACCAAGACCTCGTTGGCGGCTGGAAAAGCCCGTGTCCATTCACGCAAGGCAACAGCATTATCTTGAAATTCAAAGCGCCCATCGAGCCGAACCTTGAGCCAATCTAGAGCGTTTGGGGCGGTAAGCCCGAGCGCCAGACTCAAATCCTCGAATGGCAACGGAGCAGCACGTTCGGTCAGTGCCAAAAACGCCGTACGGTTGAGTTCGCTAAACACCAGAGGACGCGCCACAATTGTTTGCTAGTCTACACCCATATGTCCAGCTTGGCTACAAGTCCATGTGGGTTGCGCGGCTTTATCTACCAGAATTTGGGGATATACTGCGCGGTCATCACAAGAATTGCCGACCAATTTGCGCAAAATCGCGTGCCATCTCGAGTTCTTGATTGGTTGCCGCCAGACCCGATAAATTCAAGCCCTGCACCCCGCGCAGCTCGAGCATCGCATGCCCGTATTCAATGGCGAATTTGATACCGCTCAGGCGGATGTTTTTGGCGTTCTCGAGTCGCGCTGCCAAGCCGTCTGGCAGTTGTAAACCATAAAAACCGACCGCGTTGTGCAGTGCCTCGAGCGAGGTAATCACCGGTATACCGACCACGAACGGCACATCCACCCCCAGAGCCAGTGTTT
>JBKBVO010000018.1:0-18302 GCA_046289535.1 Deinococcales bacterium
CGTTCAACAAAGTTGGGGTGATGGATTTAGAGGGTTTTTACCCTGCCAAAGAGCGTTTTGAACTTGCGATGTCGATCAATAACTTGCTTGCGAGTCCAGGTTTTGCAGCATGGATGGAGGGCGAACCGCTCGAGGTCAAGAATTTTTTGTGGACAAGCGAGGGCAAGCCGCGCTTGAGTGTTTTCAGTATCGCGCACCTGTCTGACCCCGAGCGAATGTTCTTTGTCTCGAGCTTACTCAATGCCATGCTTTCCTGGATGCGCCAACAAAGCGGTACGCCCAGCTTGCGCGCCATTTTGTATATGGACGAGATTTTTGGGTATTTTCCACCCAATGGTAACCCGCCTTCTAAAACCCCGATGCTCACCCTCTTAAAGCAAGCCAGAGCATTTGGTTTGGGTCTGGTATTAGCCACACAAAATCCTGTAGATTTGGATTATAAAGGCTTATCGAACATAGGAACATGGTTTATTGGGCGCTTGCAAACCGAAAACGACAAAGTGCGTGTTCTCGAGGCACTCTCCAGTACAGGAGCAAACCCCGCCGAGATGGAAAAAATGCTCTTGAGCCTCGGCAAGCGCGTGTTTTTGTTGCACTCGATGAACGCTGCAAAACCAGTGACTTTCCAAACGCGCTGGACGATGAGTTATTTGGCGGGTCCGGTTACGCTCGAGCAAATTAAAACCCTGATGAAGTCCCAAAGGTCTGTCGCTGCAGCGACAAAGACCACCGTGCTCAAATCACCATCTGTCCAAACTGCCCCTGCGAGCACCCAACCAGTATTGCCGCCAGCCATCAAACAATATTTTTTGCCAGCCAAAGCAGAAGAGATTACGTATTACCCAATGCTTTTTGCCGGCGCTAGGTTGCGCTATGCCTCGAGCAAGCAAAAACTCGATTTACTGACCAACAAGCAGTTTTTAGTTGGAATTAGCGATGATCCTGTTCCTGTGGTTTGGGACGATGCGCAAACAATCAGGTTTGATGTCAATTCGCTCCAGACCGAACCGCTCGAGCGTGCAGCTTTTGCTGAAGTCCCAAGCAGCGCGTCAAACCCAAAAAATTTTGAAAAATGGCAAAAAGACTTTGCTAAGTGGCTTGGTACAAGTCAGCCGCTAAGGCTCTTTTACAGTGCAAAATACAAAACCACTTCTGAGCCAAACGAACCCGAATCCGATTTTCGGATTCGTTTGAGCCAAATCGCGCGTGAATCGCGCGATGCCTTGGCTTCCGAACTCGAGGATAAATACGCTCCTAAACTGCAAAAACTCGAGCAGCGTTTGTTGGTTGCTAAACAAAAACGAGCCGAGCAAGCCGCACAAGCCCAACAAGCACAGCTTCAGGCAGTAATTAATGTTGGTGCAGGTGTGCTTGGTGCTCTTTTTGGTGGTGGTCGCAAATCGGCTATTGTCTCTAAAGTTGGTATGGGGATGCGTGGTGCAAGCAAAGCTTTAAAAGAAGGGCAGGATGTGGGACGGGCTGCCCAAACAGTCGAAGAAATAGAAAACGAACTCGAGGAATTGCGCGCCGAATTGCACAACGAACTCGAAAATGCGGGTGCAATAGACCCCAACGAGACTCTGGAAACCATAGAAATTAAAGCCAAAAATGCCGACATCAGTGTAGAGGTTTTTGTTTTGGCGTGGGTGCCGCATACTCGAGACGACAAAGGGCGTTTAACCGCTGCCTATCTTTAGGAGCCAGCCTCATGGCGCATATCAAGCTCGAGGTGACAGCATTTGAGGGTCGGTTTCTGTTGCCTCAAGGTTTGGGTACAACTTTCAAATAGCGATCAAAAAACGCTACACTGCGCCGCATCGCGCTCGAGAAGTTCTGGGTCAGGTTGTGGTCTGTGCGTGGATAGGCATATAATTCCACCACACTGCCAACGGCTTTGAGCGCTGTTGCCAGTGTTTTCGAGAACTGTACAGGCACGACATCGTCGCTAATGCCATGATGCAACTGCACAGGTGCAATCGGTGCAGTTATAAAAGTATTGGCGCTCATTGCCCTCCAAAAAGCAGGGTTTTCGCTGGGGCTACCCCAGACTTTATACAGCGCCTCGCGCTGCGCAATATAACGGCGGTATTGGGCATTTTCGGCTCGAGTACGTCTGCTCCAAAACTCGATGATATCCAGATGTGGCGCAACCACTCCACCCCAAATCACTGCAGCCTTTGCCCCTGACCGTAACACCAGCGTCCGCAGTGCCAAATAGCCGCCCATGCTGTGCCCCCAAATCCCAATGTTGTTAGGGTCGGCTTGGGGCAGTTTTTTGATGCTTGAGACCGCATTCATCACGTCAATGGTGTAGTCCGGCATGGTGTAAGCGCTTGCGGGCTTCCCTTCGGAAAACCCATGCCCACGGTAATCGGGCTTAAAAACGATATAGCCCTTACTGGCAAATCCAGCCTGATACGCAAGGTATTTTTCGGTGGTGCGATATATTTCTGGTGCAATATAACCGTGGTTAAACACCACTACAGGAAAACCATTTTTGGGTGCCTTGGATTTGGGTATGGTCAGAAGCGCTAGAATCTTTAAGCCATCCGAACGATAGGATGCAATCCATTGACGATAACTGCTGCCATCTTTTAAGCGCCGCTCGAGTGTGATTTGGCTGCCACTGTAGTCCCGAGCCTGCAAGGCAACAATGCTGTTAGGGTAGGTGTTCGGGTCTGGGAATTGGCGTTGTGCTAAAGCAATCGGGAATTGGCGCTGTGCCATAGCAATAAGGCACAGTGCCACAAGTGCTGCAAAAATCCATTTCATACCATGATCATGACTCGAGTCAAAACACAAAGCAAGTTAGCAAATTACACTCGAGAAGCAGCAAATATTCGGGGTCTGGCTTAGCTTTGCGAGCACAGTGCAGTTTTATGCAAAACTAAATCATTGGTGAGTACGAAGCGCAATCAAAAACTTGCTAACTCCAGCGCCAAACAAAGCCATCTCCGCCGTAGCAAAGCCCATGGTCGAGATTGATACAGACACCATCTGCATAAACAAATGGTTCGAGGACTTCTGTTGGCTCGAGATTGAGCAAACCAGAAATTTGTGTATGTCCATGCACAATGCGTTTTACTCCAAAATGCTCTGCAAAAGACAGTGCCAATCGGCTGTCGTGAAGAAATTCTTTGCGGCGGCAAAAACGTTCCTCGAGAAGGTCAACTGCTCCTATTTGGTGATCCTCGAGAATTTGTTGAATAGTTGAATTGATGTCCTGTACACTTTTTCCATACTCGAGATAAAATGTACTGTCGGCGTGCATAAAAAGTGTCTGCTGCTCGACTAACATGGCAGGACGCTGTTGCAGCCAAGCAATGTGCTTTGGCTCGAGTCGCTCGAGATCTGGGAGTCTTCCCCCAGCATTTTTTTTCCACATCTCGAGAAAAGTGATATCCTGACCGTATTTGGTTAGCCTTTTTACTTTTTGAGTGCTAAAATAAAATGCCTCGAGCAAAATGACATCATGATTGCCCAAAAGCGCGGTCACTTTCCCACCAACTTGTTTTGCTTCTAGCTCGAGCTGCATAATGTGCTCGATGACCCCAATACCATCTTCACCTCTGTCAATAGAATCACCTAAAAGCACCAAATGGCTAGACTCGGCCGCCCAAAGGTGATTTTGAGTGATGCCTTCACGTTCGAGTAGGTGCTTAAACTTTGCCACGCAACCATGCAAGTCGCCGATGGTATAAATCATTTCAAGCCGCCCTCTAAGGTCTTGGTGACTCGAGACTCAAAGAAGATATACAAAATTAGAATCGGTAGGCTCGTGACCATTGCGGCTGCACCGAGTTTGCCCCATGCGTTGGGGTCTTTGCGCAGCATCTCGGTGAGGGCGACTTGTACTGTCCACCATTGGGGGTTGTCCAAAACCACCTTGGGATAAAGCACTAAATTCCAGTGTGCAGCAAAGCCCAATACGGCTGCTGCGGTCATTTCGGGACGCAACAGCGGTGCAACCACGCGCAGCAGAATTTGGATATTGTGTGCACCATCGAGACGGGCTGCCTCGATAAAAGTCCAAGGCAGCTTGGCCATGCCGCTGTAGAGCAAAAATACAATAAAAGGATTGGCAACAAACGGCAGTACCAGCGCGAGTGGATTGTTTAAGAGCTGCAAGTCCTTGAGTAACCCGTACAGTGGAATTAACATCAGTTCGGCAGGAATCGAAAGCAACAACAGGTACAAAGGCAGTAACCGAGTGCCACCACGAATAGCATAGGCAGCAGGCAGAGAAACACACAACTGCAAAAATGCCACACTGCTCGAGACAATTAAACTGAGGATTAATGGGCGAATTAAGGCATCAAATGGCAATTTGGCAAAATTTTCAAAGGTAAAACCAGTGGGCACACCAGAACTTTGAAAAATGGCATCAGGTGGTAAAAAGGCGCTGTACGCCAGCCATAAAATCGGCAACAGCACAAAAAGCAGCACCATGGCAACCACAATTTTGCCAAGCCAAGTCCCCGAAAGTCGTGCACTTTTCATTGTTCGCTCCCGCGCAGTGCCCGCGCTTGCAGTGCTGCAAAAGTAAATGCCAGCGCCAGGGCGCACATCGAAAGTGCAGCCCCATAGCCGAATTCAAAGCGCTCGAAGGCGGTTTCGTACAAAAAATACCCCAAGACTCTGGTGCTGCCAAACGGTCCGCCTCGAGTGAGCAAAAATACTGCTGTATAGCTTTGCAGTGCGTATAAACCACCAATGACGGCTAAAAAAGTCAGGCTTGGGCGCAAAAGTGGAATCACAATTTTCCAACGCACCTGATGTTCGCTAGCACCATCTACCCGAGCTGCCTCGAGGGTTTCCTGAGGAATGCTCTTCAGCCCAGCACTGATGACCAGAACGCCATAACCAATGTTTTGCCAAATGATAAAGGCACCTACAAGCGTGAGTGCTGCCCAGCCTTGGTCACCCCAAGGTAGCGCCACTGCGCCGCTTGTGATGGTGGCAATGATGCCATAATCTGGGGCATAGAGCGTGTACCAACCAATGGCGCTTGCACCAACGGTCCAAAGACCTGGCAAAAATAAAATTGCCTTAATCAGACGTTCAAAGCGTGTACCCTCGAGTTCTACGGCGATTGTTGCAGCTAAACCAACAAAGAGTGGCAATACACAAAGTGCCAAAATCACCGTAGTGAGGATGCTGCGTCCAAGGTCACCATCGCTCAAAAGCCTTGTATAGTTGCCTAAACCAATGGATTCGCCCGCCACAACCCCGTCCCATTTCAGGCTCGAGATTTGCAACAATTGTAAAAAGGGGTACAACACAAAGATTCCAAGCAAGGTCAGGCTTGGAATCACGCCCCACCAGCCAGCGGGCAAGACCAGTTTTTGTTGAGACACGACCTCGACCCTTAGAGTGTGAAACGCAAACCAAAAGTGGCTCGAGCTGTGCCAATGGTGTTGTAGTCAAAGCCTAACTCTACGGCAAAGATATCGATGTAATAACGCGCCGCTAATCCCAGATCAAAAGCATAAATGCCATTGGTCAAAGAAAACAGCGAGGCGCTAAAGGTTGCATAAAACGGATCAACATTCAAGTTCAAATACGGACCAAAAGCTACACGGAAAGTATTTAGTGCTGTTGCAACGTTGCGGGCATCAACCTCGAGCCACAACCCTACGCCCAACAAGCCCCCAGATATGGAATTAAAAACCAGCGCCTTGGCAAGCACACCAGCTTCGATACCACCTTGGCTCAAGTCATACCCGAGTTTACCGGTCAGGCTTACATCTATTGGAATGGGGACTGCTAAAGGAGTTTCAAACTCGAGCGCCAAAGCAAATGCCTGTGCACTCGTAAACCGATACGAACCGCGCAGGGTTAGCCCAGACTCAAGCACCAGACCAAGCGGTGCGGCGCAGGCGGCAGGGACAAAGCAGACGAAAGCAAACACTAAGGCATGTATAACTCGAGCAAAAGATCTTTTCATGCTGTTAGTATACGGTATTTGTTGTGATTTGGCTCTCATCAAAATCGTACTTGACAGATAGGTTTTTTGCCCCAAAGTCGTTACACTAAGCAAGTATGAAACGACTTACTTTCATGATTGGTGCGGCGTTGGCTGTTTCGGCATTGACCTTGGCGCAAACTCAAACCTACAAAACCACTACTCTTGTGCGTGGCTTGGAGCACCCTTGGGGTATGGCATGGTTGCCCAATAAGGATTTACTGATTACCGAACGTCCAGGACGCTTGCGTTTAGTGCGCAAAGACAAAATAGTGGCGAGTATTGCTGGAGTACCACAGGTTTTTGCTTCTGGTCAGGGGGGGCTGCTTGATATTGCGCTGCACCCGAAGTTTGAACAAAACAAGTTTGTTTATTTCACTTACGCGCATGGCAATAACAGCGCTAATCGCACTCGAGTGGCGCGGGCGGTGTTCAATGGTACCGCGCTTGAGAAACTCGAGGTCTTGTTCGAAGTTTCCCAGCCCAAGTCGGGTGGGCAGCACTTTGGCTCGAGATTGCTGTTTTTGCCAGACAATACGTTTTTGGTGAGTTTTGGGGATGGTGGCAACCCACCAGTATCACTCGAGGGCGGATTTATTCGTCTGCAGGCTCAAAATCTGCAAAGCCGTTTGGGTAAAATCGTGCGCTTGCGCGATGACGGTACACCACCTGTCGATAATCCGTACCGCAATCAAAAAGCCGATTTGAGCCTGTATACAATTGGACACCGCAATATTCAGGGTTTGGCATACGACCCAATCAACAAACGGGTTTGGGCGACCGAGCACGGTTCGCAGGGCGGGGATGAAACCAATCTCATACAAGGCGGTGAAAACTACGGCTGGCCTCTTGCTACGCATTCAAACGAGTATTTTGGACCGCCGGTCTCGAGCAATAAATCCCTGCCCGGCATGATTGACCCAAAATGGATTTGGACACCTTCCATTGCGCCATCTGGCTTGGCGGTGTACACAGGAAATCAGTTCCCACAATGGCGCGGTCATTTATTTGCAGGTGGCTTGCGCTCGGCAGATATTAAGCGGCTCGAGGTGGATGCCAAGGGCAATATTACCAAGCAAAGCGATATCCGAATCGGACAGCGTGTGCGCGATGTGCGTCAGGGACCCGACGGCAACTTGTATGTTTTAACCGACCAACCCAATGGCGAGTTAATCCGTATCTCGCCCTAAGGAACTTTTTGATCCTCGAGTGCGTACAATAGAGGTGAGATGAGACAGATGGCAAAAGGCAGACTTGGCGTTATGGGTGTAATTTTAGCGCTTTTGGGCGCATTGGGAATGGTTTTTGCCCAATCCGCAACGAATATTGCAGGTGTTTTACTGCGTGTAGAGGGCGAAATTCAACCAACCAGCGCAGTGCTCTTAAAAAAGCAACTCGAGCAGGCGGCAGTAGAAAAGCGCCCGCTTGTGGTGATTGAAATACAAACCCCAGGCGGGCGCGTGGATGCTGCTATCGAGATGTCTGATGCGATTGTGAGCAGTAAAATTCCCACCTTAGCTGTGGTGCGAAATGCTTTTAGTGCGGGTGCACTTATTGCCATGAGTGCCGAGCAACTTGCGATGTTGCCGGGCAGTGAGATTGGTGCTGCACTGCCAATTACAGGTGCTGGACAAGCTATACAAGGAGATGTAGGCGAAAAAATCAACAGTGCAGTGCGTGGCAAATTCCGTAGCGTTGCCGAAACCAGAGGGCGCAATAAAGATGCCGCTGAAGGCATGGTTAATCCCAATAAAGTCATTGCTGGCTTAAAAGAGCGCGGCGAAATCCTAACGCTTACCGCCCCTGAAGCGGTCAAAAACAATATTGCCGATTTTACCGCCCAAACAGTCGAGGATGCAGTGCGACAGGCGGGGTTTGCGAATTTGCGGCTCGAGAAATATGAGCTTTCAACTGCTGAACAGGTTGGGGCGTTTTTGACCAATCCAATCGTGGCGGGGATTTTGCTGGCAATTGGTGTGATGGGTATTTTAATTGAACTGTTTCATCCGGGTCTTGCCGCGCCTGGCATCATTGGCGGTGTTTCTTTAGTGGCATACTTCATGGGCGGCTTGCTGACAGGTAGCGGCAGTACTGTAGCGTTTATCTTGTTTATTGCTGGATTGCTGCTCATTATGGCAGAACTGCTTTTAATACCCGGTACAACAATCGTTGGGCTTTTAGGAGCTGGTAGTATTGTGGCAAGCATTTACTTGCAATTCGGGCAGAATTTCGGCATGGTTGCAGGCATTGCCGCTATTGCTGGTGGCTTAGGTTTAGGTTTGGCGCTTTGGAAATTGCCGAAAAGCACACTGCTGAACCGTTCAATTTTCTTGAATACAACCCTTGCAGATATGGGAACTGGTACCGCTATGGCGGGTGGAGGTATGCCCCACAAGCTCGAGGGGCGTTACGGCTCGGCTGTGACCGATTTGCGTCCAAGTGGCGTTGCCAACATTGAGGGTGAGCGTGTGGATGTTGTTTCAGATGGTGAATTTGTAAAAGCTGGTACAATGCTCGAGGTTATTCGAGTGGAAGGTAACCGAATTGTTGTCAAAACAAGGAGTTGAGTTTTAAGCAGTTGTTTTGGTGTTTTTTGTGGGAACAAGCCCTGTGTTTGCTTGTGTAGTGTAGGAATCGTGTCGTGCAGGAATCAATGAAGTGAACTCGTCGAGTTCTAAGTTCTGGGCAAACCGCCCAAGATGATTCACGGAGGCGAAAGTGGAAGCATTTATTTTTATCGGTGTACTGATTTTAATTGCGTTCTGGATTTTATTCAGTGTGATCCCCACAGCGCTGTGGATCTCGGCGCTGGCTTCGGGGGTTTACGTCGGCTTAGGTAGCCTGATTGGTATGCGCTTGCGGCGTGTTGCTCCAGCTAGAATTATCTATCCGTTGATCAAGGCGCGCAAAGCAGGCTTGAAGGATGTACAGCAAAACAATCTCGAGGCTCACTTTTTGGCTGGCGGTAACGTAGATAAAGTTGTGGATGCACTGATTGCGGCAGGTAAGGCAGGTATTCCGCTCTCGTTCGAGCAAGCTACAGCCATTGACCTCGCAGGGCGCGATGTTCTGGATGCGGTGCGTGTTTCGGTGAACCCCAAAGTGATTCAAACCCCAATGGTCACAGGTATGGCGCAAGATGGTATTCAATTGCTTGCTACCGCGCGTATTACCGTGCGTGTTAAAATTGACCGCCTTGTGGGTGGTGCAGGCGAGGAAACAATTATCGCTCGCGTTGGCGAAGGTATTGTGGCGGCAATCGGTGCAGCGCAAGACCACAAAGCGGTGCTCGAGCAGCCCGATATTATTTCTAAAACAACGCTTGCTAAAGGCTTAGACGCGGGTACGGCTTTCGAGATTTTAAGTATTGATATCGCTGAAGTGGATGTCGGTAAGAACATTGGTGCACAGCTAAAAACCGATCAAGCCGAAGCCGAAAAGCGTGTAGCACAAGCAAAAGCCGAAGAACGCCGCGCCATGGCTGTTGCGGTCGAGCAGGAAATGCAGGCTCGAGTCCAAGAAATGCGTGCAAAGGTGGTTGAAGCAGAGTCGCAAGTGCCACTAGCGCTTGCCGAAGCCTTTAAGTCGGGCAAATTGGGTGTGATGGACTACTACAATATGCAGAATCTCCAAGCTGATACCAGTATGCGCGGGGCAATTTCCGAATCCGCCAAGCGCGACGCTAGCAAGTAGCACTTGAAAGGCGGATATGCCGATTTCTTTGCCACAAATTGTGCAATTTATTCTTCGTAATCCTGAATTCATCATCATTGGGATTGTGATTCTCTCGAGTGTTATTAATTTTTTGAACAACTCGGGGAAACAGATGCGCGAAGCCCAGCGTCGCGCTGCCGAGCAGGAAGAACGGCGCAGACGCGGCTTTTTAGCCGAAGAAGAAAAGCGCGAAGCCAATCCAAATACCCAAAGCTACGAAGGCTACTTAAAGCGTACTCAGCAACCAGATGCCACGCTATCTAAGCCTGTGCAAAAGCAGCCAAGTGCTCAAGAATTGCGAGATCTTCAAGCCGATATTCTCGAGGCGTTGGGCATGGGCACACAAAGACCCGCTGCGCCTAGCGCCAACCCACAAGAAGAATTGCGTCGCAAACTTGCGGAAAAAATGGGTCGTACAACCACCCCTACGACTTCGCAGATGCGTCCCCCCCCACCTACACCACGTCCACCACCGCGTCCCGTGGCAAAACCAATTCAAACCAGCATCGAACCCAAAATAGAAGTTTATCTTGAACAAAGCCGCCCAGAGGTTCTAGCTGGCGACTCGAGACCGGATTCGTTGGGGCACTCGAAAAGTCGCCCGCATTTTGATTTGCCACAAAACGACCCTCGACTCGAGGGCAGTGTGGCATTCAAAAGTGAAGGTTCTGCCGCTGTTACCGAAGTGCGTGGTCAGCAAATCGTGCAAAGCAGCCAAACCATGCGCCGAACCACGCGCATGATTAACCCCAAAGATGCGGTTGCAGGTTTCATTTGGAATGAAATTCTCGAGCGTCCACGTTCGATGCGGCGTAGATAAGTTTTTTATTGTCTTGCACAAGCCTTTTTTGACTTTTTAATAGCTCGAGCATTTTAATAGCTCGAGCATTTTTTATTGTTCTGTACAACAAAAAACTTAAATGTGTACCTGAAGGTGTTTTTTGTAATTTAACTCAATATTTGTTTTGCTAAAATGTTCTCGCTTGGGGGTTGGCTGCCCCGAGTATGGAGGAACGAACATGGTATTTGACCCAATGGGTATGCTCTTGATGGCGGTCATTTTTGGTTTAAGTATGTTGGGACAGGGTTTTTTGTCGCGCACGTTTGGGCAGTATTCACAGATAGCCAACTCTAAAGGTGTAACGGGTGCGGAGGTGGCGCGTGATATCCTCGACAGCCATGGCTTACATCACGTCAAGGTAGAACATACGCCCGGTATGTTGTCTGACCACTACGACCCGATTGCTAAGACGGTGCGTTTGTCTGACCCAAATTTCAATAGCCCGAGTTTGGCGGCTTTGGCGGTTGCGGCGCATGAAGTTGGGCACGCTATCCAGGACGCGAAAATGTACGCACCGCTAGTGATGCGTGCGCGTTTGGCGGGTCCGCTTTCGGCGGTGGCTAATCTGGGGCAACTTGCGCTGATGGGTGGTCTGCTGATGATTGCCTCGAGTTTTGGTCAGACGATGCTTTTAATCGGCATTATCGGTTTAGGGGCAGCGCTTGTCTTTCACCTTGTCACCCTGCCAGTGGAGTTTGATGCCAGCAATCGTGCTTTGGCATTGCTCGAGAACAATGGCTATTTGAGTCGCCAAGAAAACGAAGGTGCACGCAAGGTTTTGAATGCAGCAGCACTGACCTACGTGATTGCTGCCGTCTCGAGTGCTTTGCAGTTGCTGTACTACCTTGGATTTTTGCGTGGCGGTAGCGACGAATAAGTTCTTTTTGCCTTGCCCCCAAGCTCATGACTTGGGGGCAAGGCAACGTTGCTAAGCGCCTTTAGAGTGCTTCCTCGACCATGCTCACCAGCACCCCACCCGCTAAAAATATCTGCATGGTCAGGTACAGCCATGCCAGCAACAATAAAAAACCTGCCAAAATGCCGTAAGTAGCTTGGTAGCTCGAGGTTGGTGTCAGCAGCCCTAACCCCAAGCGTGCTGCTTGCCAGATTAGTGCAGTGGGTAATGCTCCGAGTAAGCTGGCGCGCCAGCCCGGGTTGTGTGCGGGTAAGAAGCGATAAGACAGGCTAAAGAGCAAGTATGCCCCCAAAAGTGCCAATACACTGCTTGAGTAAGCTTGAAGAGGTGCTAAAAATTCTACACTTGAAAGGCTCGAGACCAGCGAACCTAGACTCATCCAAAAAAGCATCAGCGGAGCGAGGGTAAAGAGTGAAACGAACGCTACCACGCGTTGCATCACAATGCCACGGTTGCGTGTGCCTGGTATGGCTAGGGTCAAAGCCATTTGTAGCACCGCAAAAAAACCACTGGCAGACCAAAAAAGTCCAACCATGGCAATCAAGCTGCTCATTCCCGCATTTTGTGCCAGTCTTTCTAGGGCGGTGTTCTTAAAAGTCTCGAGGTTGGCGTTGAGTAAATCAGCAGCGCTGGGGAAGGCCTGTTCGATTAAACGCTGCATAAACTGTAAAACGTCATCGCGTAAGTTTGGAAACTGCGAAAGTGCAAAACCAAATCCAGCCACAGCCAAGAGCAACAAAGGAAACAAGCTAAACGTGGCAAAGTACGCCAAACTCGCAGATAAAATCGGTACTCGAGCCTCGTTCCAGCGCTTGATGAAGTCCAGTGCGTTGCTTTTTAACAGCTTCCACCAGACTTTTGACATCAGCGCACCGCTTGTTTGGGTCGTCTGGCGGGTTTTAGGCGTGCTTGGCGGCGCAAAATCTGGATTAAAATGCTCGAGCAAAAAATGGCGGCTATACCTGCTCCCACATAGAAATAAAGAAATTGATTTTGCAATGGCAGTTGTAACATGGGGTCTACACGTCCGCGTAGGGTTATAAGTGCCGCGACAGGAAGCGTAAAGCCAATGATGCCTAGTGGCACACCAAGCCAGCCTGGTTCGGCGTGGCGCAAAAATAAGCCCGCCCAAAAACTGCCAACTATAAGCGGCAGTAATAAAATCCAAGTTTCTTTTGGGTCATTGAGTAGCCCAACGGTGATAAACGGTATGGAAGTATAACCAAACCAGCGCCCTCCAAAGGCATCTACCAAGAAGACCATCAAGCACGCTAACAATAAACGCAAAGGTAAATCCGAAAACGTATATATGGCTGCACAACCCAAACCAAGCCATAACAGACCCATAAACCAAGCCGCAACGGGAGAGCGCACAAGGCTAGTTTAACACTTGACCAAACCTAAAGTCTCTGATACCCTTCCTAAGCCAAGCAGGTTCGGGGTGTAGCGCAGCCTGGTAGCGCACTAGACTGGGGGTCTAGTGGTCGTGAGTTCAAATCTCGCCACCCCGACCAAAGAAACACGCGACCTTAGTTGTTGCGTGTTTTTTGCTTGTGGATATGAAATAGTGACCCCACAAATCCGGGGAGTTGTGTAAAATAACCCTCATGGACAATGTCAAGCAACGACTGCTCGAGGCTCGAGCCAAAAGGCTGGCAGCAGGCGACGTTCAAGACATTGAAACCCCAATCGAAATGGTGCTTTTGCGTTTAGGCGGCGAACAGTACGCACTCGAGTTGACCAGACTTAAAGGGGTCTTGCCTGCAGAAATTACCAAGCTGCCTCTTGCCCCACGCACCATTGCTGGCATGATGAATGTGCGCGGCGAGGTGGTTAGTGTCTTAGACTTGGCGGCATTATTGCAATTGGAATACAACGAAAAAGCTGGCTCGAGTGTGATTTTAACCGAAACGAAATTTGGCGCAGTGGGTTTGCGTGTCGAAGGAATTCCTGAACTTTTCCAGGCGAAACTCAGCCAACTGACTCCAGCTTTATCTGGACGGGACTTAGTGCGCGGTATTTTTGCAGGGCAGGTGGCTTGGTTGGATTTAGATGCGCTTTGTGGGAGCATTGATTTATGATTATCCGGAATTGGTCTGGGTGCCAATCTTTGTTTGTCAAAATCATGCTGCTCAGCTTGGTGTTGCTTTTTGTTTTGATTTTTGCCGTGTACTGGCTTATCTCGAGCGCGATGAGCGAACATACCAACCGCCTTGCTGGTGTACAAGTGCGCCGATTGGCACTTGAGGCTTTGGATAAACTCGACCGAAACCTCTTTGAGCGTTATAGCGATATCCAACCCTACGCCCAATCAGCTGCCGCTAAGAGTATGGATAGAACACAAATCGAAAATTGGATGCAGGCAATGCTTTTTACCCATCGTCCGATTTATCGTTTGATGGTCGTAGCAGGTAAACAAGATAATAAGATTATTGCGAGTTTTGGTGTAGATAACGACAGTATGGATACCACATCCAAGTGGATAAAACGCGATACTTTTGTGCTGCGTGGTTTGGATGTTGCCGCACAACAATGGTTCCAAGAACTAACCAACCCAGACTTTGCTGCGGGTACGGCAATTGTGAGTGATGCGGCTCGAGATTCAATTATGCAGCTTGTGTATGGCACGAATAATGTGGTCATGACCTACAGCTACCCGATTCAAAATTGGGCGGGTCAAGTGGTCGGAGTTTGGCACCACTTTTTTAATTGGCAGGTCGCCAAGAAGAGCTTGCGGGGTGCTTGCAGACTTTGGTCGAAGGCTACCAAATATAAAGGAATGTCATGAGCGACCTAGAATATTTGCCCTATCCTGAATTCCTACAGGTGCTTGAACCTGAGCTTGCACAGACACGTGCAGCGCTCGAGGCTGCCCAATCCCAAGAAGCGTTGCAGTTGATCTTGTATCGTGCCCAGGTTGCTGCTCATGCCCTAGAACATCCGCTCGAGCCGTTTTTAATGGCGTTGCAACACGGTCAGGCTCGTGCTGAAGATGCAGTGCAGCACCACTGGCTCGAGGCTTATTCGAGAGCGGTGTTAACTATTCTTGCTAATGTAGAGTTGGATCAAGTGCGCAGTGCTTTGGCTCAAGCCAAAAACGCAGATGCTGTGGCACTTGCCCTGTATCGTGCTCGGGTTGTATATACAAGTATTGGACACGAACTTGCCAATACCTTAAATACGCTCGAGTCTACACCGCTTTCTCAAGACCCAGAGGTTCGTGCATGGCAACATGCCCTAGAACAGCATAAGCAACTCGAGTCCACTCTGCTCGAGCCAGTGCTCGAAGCGGTTTTTAACCGTGAAATGGAGCAGCGTCTTTTGCAACTACGCCAAGCCAAAGACCCGCAAACTTTGCGCCTCGAGGTACATCGTCTGCGTGTGGCTGCACATACAGTGCTTGACCCTGTGGAACTTGAACTCTCTAAACTTGAGGCTGGAGAGATGACCGTTCAAGACCCACGGTTGCGGGCGGCTTTGCCAATCAGCCGTACGGTACCAGAAAAAATTCAGCCAGAGCCAGTTCGTTCGGAATCGAGCAGACAGGATTTAGCTTCGAGTCTGGTCGGTCAAAGTATTTTGCCCCCTGGTGTAACACGCTTCACAGACACCAGCCTGGACGGTGTAACGATTGCTCGAGCTGCCCAAGAAAGTGTGCGCGTTCCTGTAGCACGACTGGATTCTCTGCTTGCCCAAGCGGGTGAATTGACAGTAGGGCGCATTCGTATCGAAGAGCGTATGCGCGACCTGCGCAAATTGCTCTCTAAGCACAAGCTTGAACGGCGCAACGTGCGCCAGTCGCGGGTGTTGCGTCGGCGCTTACAGTCTTTGGTAGAAAAAAATCGCGATGTCATGGCTTTGCTGGGTTTGCTCGAGACCAACGAAGAAAGTACACGCAAAGCCTTTGACCAGTTAGATCTTGTGATCAACCGACTTGCGCTTGATCTTGCGCAGTTGCGGACGGTCAATTCGATTATCGAAGACGAGGTTCTAAGTGTGCGGCTCTTGCCCGCCGCAATGCTCTTTCCGCCACTCGAGCGCCTGGTGCGCGACCTAGGTCAGCAACTTGGAAAAAAGGTGCGTTTTGAAACCGTGGGTGGCGCTGTTGGTGTAGACCGAAAAATCCTTGATGGATTGCGCGATCCTCTAATGCACATGATTCGCAACTCGCTCGATCATGGTTTAGAGCTACCACAAGTGCGTCAAGCGCAGGGTAAACCAGAAATAGGTAGTATTGTGTTGGCGGTCTCCTCGAGTGATGGTGTGGTCTTGATTACGCTTTCCGATGATGGGGCAGGTATAGATCCAGCAAAAATTATGCAAAAAGCTCAAGAAAAGGGGTTGATTCAAGCCAATTTTGACCCCAAGTTGGCGCTTGATCTGATTTTCGAGCCGGGTTTTTCGATGGCTGCTGCTGTGACCGAAGTTTCTGGACGCGGTGTGGGGATGGATGTTGTGCGCCAAAATATCCGCGCTCTTGGCGGAACGGTTTCAGTCCAAAGTCAGCCACAGCAAGGTAGCCAATTTGTACTGCGCTTACCCGCACAGTTAGCAACTGTGCGGGTGTTGCTGGTGCGGGTAGGCGACGAAACCTTTGCGTTGCCTACCACCAATATCGAGCGTACAGGGCGGGTTAAAATCGAAACTATTCATCAACTCGAGGGGCGTAATGTAATTGTGCTTGCGGGTCGTCCAGTGCCTGTGGTTGAGCTAGGTGGAGTTTTAGATGTGCCATTTTTGGTAGGAGAGGCATGGCAGCCTTATGTGGTGTTGCGCCGTGATGAAGACCGCTTGGCGCTGACCGTAGATGCGATGCTTGGCGAGCAAGAAGTGGTGGTCAAAAAGCTCTCTTATCCGCTTGAACGTTTTGCCCTACTCGAGGGTGCGGCGATGCTTGGCAGTGGGCAGCTGGTGGCGATTCTCTCGAGTATGAATTTATTGGAGCGTGGCTTAAAGCGAGAAATTCGTGTGCGCCGCGACCTTAAACTTGTGCCTCAGGTCGCGGCTCGAGTGCCGCGTATCATGGTTGTGGACGATTCAATCACCAGTCGCACTTTGGAGCGTAGCATTCTCGAGGCGGCGGGCTTTGAAACCATTACAGCTGTGCATGGAGCACAAGCACTCGAGTTTTTGCGCCGAGGCGAAGTTGTGGATTTGGTTGTGTCGGATGTGGAAATGCCCGAACTTGACGGTTTTGGATTAACCACCGAAATCCGCCGTGACCCGCGTTTGGCTCAAATTCCAGTAATTTTGATTACCAGCTTAAATGCCCCCGAGCATAAAGAACGTGGTGCAGCAGCAGGAGCAGATGCCTATATTGTCAAAGGAGAATTTGACCAAGGGGTACTACTCGAGACCATCAATCGCTTGCTCTAATCTTTAGATTTTCCTCAACTAAAGTTTGCAGTGCTTACTGCAAAATTAGGGTAAACTTAAGCGAATGCAGCCAGGCACTCCACAAAAACGAATACGGGTTTTGGTGGTAGATGATTCAAGCGTGCAGCGCCGAATGCTGGTCAGTTTGCTCGAGTTGGATGGTGGTTTCGAGGTTGTTGGTACTGCAAGCAACGGAGCCGAAGCTGTTCCAATGGCTCTGAAGTTACAGCCGGATGTGATTACCATGGACTTGCGAATGCCAATCATGGACGGTTTGGCAGCCAGCGAAGCGATCATCGAACAAGCGCCCATTCCAATTCTGATGGTCACCTCGAGTGTTTCTAAAGACGATCAAAAACTGGTTGCTCAAGCGATTTCGGCGGGGGTTTTGGCAATTATTGCCAAGCCCAATATCCACACCGATACGGGGGAATTCTTGCGGATGGTGCGCGGCATCTCACGGGTTAAAGTGATACGGCGTAAGCCGACGCAAAAACCCCAACCTACAGTGGTCACGCGTACGGTCATTGCCGATTCGGTGGACTTGCCATTCGAGCGGCGCGGTCTTTTTCAACCGCGTTTGAGCGTAGCTATTTTGCCAAGTTCGGTCACTCGAGTAGATGTGGTGGGTATTGCCTCGAGCACAGGCGGTCCCCAGGCGCTCGAGCCGATTTTAACCCGCCTTCCAGCCGATTATCCTGTGCCTGTTATTGTTGTGCAGCATATTGTGGATGGTTTTGCCCAAAGTCTGGTCGAGTGGTTGCGCCCGCTTTGTGCGCTTCCTATAGACCTTGCCCAAATTGGGCAGCCTGTTCGCGCAGGGATTTGGATTGCGGGCGGTGGCTCGCATCTGGTGGTGCGCGATGGAGTCTTTGCCTCGAGTATGGAAATGCCTGTTTCGGGGCAACGCCCGAGCGCAACGGTCTTGTTTCGCAGTCTGGTGCGTGAGTATCGCAACAATGCTGTTGGTGTGGTGCTCTCGGGCATGGGTGATGATGGCGCAGCAGGACTCGAGATGATGCACAAAGCAGGCGCAGCAATCCTTGCCCAAGACGAGGCAACGAGCGTGATTCACAGTATGCCCAACAGTGCTATCAAAAAAGGCATTGTGCACCATGTGCTGCCGCCAGCGGAAATTGCCAATACTTTAATAGATTTTGCACGTCGTTCGCGTGCTGATTTTAAGCAATAAAGCCGCCACCCAAGAGCCTTGTGCCAGAATACAAGACCACACTTTGTCCGGGAGTGACCGCAAATTGTGGTTCTTGGAACTCGAGCTTAAAGTTTTTTTCGTCGTACTCAAGCACCTTGGCGGCAACGGGTGCGGTGCGGTAACGCACTTGCGCTTCTAAAGTGCTTGGTAGTTCGTCCACCAAATAATTGACCCCTCGAGCTTCGAGTAGGGTGCTACTGCAATCGGCTTTGCTGCCCACGACAATTTGGTTTTTGCTTGGATCAATTTTAACAATATATTGCTCAACAATTCTCAT
>JBKBVO010000019.1:0-18274 GCA_046289535.1 Deinococcales bacterium
ACGACTCGAGTGCATTGGGCAGGGGAGCCTAAGCTTGGCGGCATGATCGCGAGCGTGGGTGCACGGCTTTTGGGGGGCGTTGCCAAAGCCCAAGCGGATTTATTTTTTGCGGCGCTCGAGCGCGAATTGAAAACCGAATCGTAGGGGTATCTTCGGGTTGCGAGCTGAATCCTTTTTTGTGGCTGATTGGTTTGTGTGTGAGGAGGTTTTTGGTTGCGAAATCGAGTGTCTGTATGCGGCTTTTCGTCTTTTGTGTTCTAAGGAGTTCTTATGGCAGACAAAATTCCTATTTCCATCACCGTCAATGGCACCAAGCATAGTGCTCATGTCGAAGCTCGAACGCTTTTGGTTCACTTTTTGCGTGAGCATTTGAATCTGACGGGTACACACGTTGGCTGCGATACGAGCCAATGCGGGGCTTGTGTGGTTCATGTGGATGGCATAGCGGTGAAGTCTTGCACGATGTTTGCTGTGCAAGCTAACGGCTCGAGTGTAACCACAATCGAAGGACTAGGCGAACCGGGCAACTTACACCCATTACAGGAAGGCTTTTGGGAGATGCACGGCTTGCAGTGCGGTTTCTGTACCCCCGGTATGATCATGAGTGCCGCCGACCTGCTCAGGCATAACCCCACGCCGAGCGAAGCCGAAATTCGCCATGCGCTCGAGGGTAATTTCTGTCGTTGCACGGGCTACCACAACATTGTTCGTGCTGTGCAGTATGCCGCCGACAAAATGCAGCCCATGGCTGCGGATGATTGATTAAAGGAGTGCTTATGTCCGACAAATTTTTTGGGAAAGCCCTCAAACGTGTCGAAGACCCACGTTTTATTACAGGGACGGGCAATTACACCGACGATATCTCGCTGGCGGGGATGGTTCACGCGGCGATGGTGCGCAGCCCGTATCCTCATGCCAAAATCAAGAGTATCAATGCCCAAGCGGCGCTTGCGCTGCCCGGTGTATTGGCGGTCTATACTGGCAAAGATCTCGTAGCGGCGGGGATTAACCCGATTCCGACGGGTTGGCTTTTGCCTGACTTAAAAATCCCGCCGCACCACGCGATTCAGCCCGAAGAAGTGAACCATGTTGGCAACATCGTGGCGGCGGTGATTGCCGAGTCTCGAGCCATTGCCGAAGATGCGGTTGCACTGGTGGATGTGGAATACGATGTGTTGGATAGTGTTGCACTGGGTTCCGATGCGCTGGCGGCAGGTGCGGTACAGGTTCACCCCGAGGCACCAGGCAATTTGGCGTTCGATTGGCAAATCGGCGATGCGTCAGCGGTCGAAGCTGAATTTGCCAAGGCGCATAAAGTGATTAGGCTCGAGTTGCGCAATCACCGTCTTGTGCCAAATGCCATCGAACCTCGGGCTAGCCTCGCCGAATACAAGCGTGCTGGGGATGAATACACGCTCTATACCACCAGCCAAAACCCGCACATTCACCGTGTGATGCTAGGTGCTTTCATTTTGGGTATTCCCGAGCATAAGCTGCGCATCGTTAGCCCCGATGTGGGCGGTGGCTTTGGTAGTAAGATTTTCCAGTATCCCGAAGAAGTGATTGTGCTCTTTGCGGCAAAAAAATTAAACCGCCCCGTCAAATGGACAGCACGCCGCTCCGAGTCTTTTGTGTCCGATGCCCAAGGGCGTGATCACGAAACCGTCGCCGAGGCTGCGGTCTCGAGCGATGGCAAATTGCTCGCGTTGCGAGTAGATACCATCGCCAACATGGGCGCGTATTTGACTACTTTTGCCCCCGCGGTGCCAACTTATTTGTACGGTACATTGATGAATGGCACTTACAAATGGAATGCGATTCACTGCCATGTGCGCGGTGTGTACACCAATACTGTGGGCGTGGATGCGTATCGTGGTGCGGGTCGTCCCGAGGCGACCTATTTGCTCGAGCGGATTGTCAGTATGGCAGCTCTGGAGTTGGGGATGGATGCCGCCGAGATTCGACGCAAGAATTTTATCCAGCCCGACGAATTCCCTTACCAAACCCCTGTTGCCCTCGCCTACGATTCAGGTAACTATGAACCCGCAATGGATATGGCGCTCGAGAAATTGGGGTATGCCAAACTCCGCGCAGAACAAGCCGAAGGTCGCAAGAACGGCAAGTATATTGGCATTGGCATTGCCACCTATTTAGAGGCTTGTGGTCTTGCTCCGAGTGCCTTGGTCGGTGCTTTGGGTGCACAAGCAGGGCAATGGGAGAGCGCTTTGGTGCGCGTTGCGGCGACGGGTAAGGTCGAGGTTCTGACCGGCAGCCATAGCCACGGGCAGGGACATGAAACCGCTTTCGCCCAAGTCGTTGCCGACGAATTGCAGATTCCAGTCGAGGATGTGAGCCTGGTGCACGGCGATACCGCCCGATTGCCGCATGGTTGGGGTAGTTACGGCTCGAGAAGTGCTCCTGTAGGCTTGAGTGCGATTACCCTTGCTTGCCGCAAAATTACCGATAAAGCTAAGAAAATCGCCGCACACTTGCTCGAGGCTGCCCCAGAGGATATGGAACACACAGGGGGTAAATTCCAGGTAAAAGGCGTGCCAGAGCGTAGTAAATCCTTTTTTGATGTCGCGCTGATGGCGCATCTCGCACATAACTATCCTGCCGACTTAGAGCCAGGTCTCGAGGCGACTCACTTTTATGACCCTAAGAACTTTGTCTATCCTTTCGGTACACACTTAGCTGTGGTCGAGGTGGATGCCAGTACAGGTCATACCAAGCTGCTGCGTTACGTCTGTGTGGACGATTGCGGACCGATCATCAACCCGCTGATTGCCGAGGGACAGGTGCAGGGTGGCGTGGCGCAGGGTTTAGGTCAGGCACTGCTCGAGAACACAGTCTACGACTCGAGTGGGCAGTTGGTTAGTGGCAGTTTCCTCGAGTACGCCATGCCTCGTGCCGACGATATGGTGCAACTCGAGATTGGGCATACGGTCACCCCTAGCCCACACAACCCGCTTGGGGTGAAGGGCATTGGCGAAGCCGGTACAATTGCCAGCACCGCTGCAATTGCCAATGCTGTAGTTGATGCGCTTGCGCCATTCGGGGTCAAGCACCTCGATATGCCCTATACTCCTGAAAAAGTCTGGCGTGTGATTCACGGCGCGAAACTCGCTGAAGCTGCCGACGATTAAGCCCTGCACTACAGTCTGGAGGTTCTTGATGTACACAGCCGAATTTAATTATCACAAAGCTGCAAGCGTGCCCGAAGCCTTGGCGCTTTTGCAGAAACATCCCGAAGCTAAACTCCTCGCTGGCGGGCACTCGCTCATTCCCGCCATGAAGCTGCGCCTTGCCCAGCCAAGCGCTTTAATCGATATCTCTGCTATTGCTGCTGTGCGCGGCATTCGTCAAGATGGTGATACCATTGTGATTGGTGCAATGACTACACACCGCGATATCGAACACTCGAGTGTATTAAAGCAGCACTGCCGAATCTTGCCTGAACAAGCCGCACTGATTGGCGACCCGATGGTGCGCAACAAAGGTACGATTGGTGGCGCGCTTGCACACGCCGACCCTGCTGCTGATTACCCCGCGAGTATGCTGGCTTTGGGTGCAAAATTCAAAATCGAATCCTCGAGTGGTAGCCGAGTGGTTGGCGCAGATGAATTTTTTGTGGGGATGTTCCAAACAGCAGTGAGCGCAGGCGAAATGCTCACCGAAATTCATGTGCCAGCCAACACCAAAGGCAGCGCTTACGAAAAATTCTCGCACCCCGCCAGCCGTTATGCGATTGTTGGGGTGGCGGTCGTCAAGCACTCAGACGGCAGTATAAAAGCTGCGGTCACGGGTGCAGGTGCAAATGCGATGCGTCTGAGTAAACTCGAATCAGGTGCGAGTTCGGGTTTGCTCGAGGGTGGGGATTTGCTTTCTGACCACTTCGCTAGCGCCGAGTACCGCGCCCATTTGGTGGATGTGCTGGCGCAAAAAGCTTTGGCTCGGGTCTGAATATTGAGACAAAAATACAGTTCTGCTGTACAATATCCCCATGTGGCGTTTTGCACTGAGGATTTTTCGTTGGGGCTGTGCTTTTATTGCGGCTTGGTATCGCCGTTTTGAGCGCGATCCAAGCCGCTTAGCAGTGGGTAAGCTGAAGAATATCAGCCCGCGTTTGGCGTACGAATTACAGCGGCTTGGTGTGCAAACGCGTGCTGAATTGGTGCAACTTGGTGCACTCGAGACCTACCGCCTGCTGCTCGAGCGTGGTAACTCGCATTCGGAGCAGATGCTCTTGGCGTTGCACGGTGCGATTACGCAACAAGAGAGCAGCGAGATTCCGCTCAGAACCAAGCTGTACCTGCTCGAGGAAGCCGCTGCCTTAGACCGCGACCCGATGCGCGATTTATTTTCTCGAGACTAAATCCACGCTTTCGCCGCTGTCGTATACAGTGCGAACCGTGCCAATGGTGGGTACAAAGTAGATATCTGTGGTGCTGCTGCTGCCGTCTGGTTGGTAAAAAGTGCTGCGGATAATGAAAGCGTTGAAGCGCCCAGCCCTAACCTTGACTCCAGCCGTGCCGATGATTTCGGTGGCGGCTGTGATTTTATAACCGCCGCCCACATCCGAGGTGGTTTGCCATTTCATACCCACCTTCATTGGTGCTTTGGGATAAAGCACCAATGCCGGCGTAAATCGGGTGATTTGTTGCCCAACTTTTGTGCCCAAAAAACTTACACCATTGGCGTTGGAGACAATATAATCCTCGCCTGTGAGCTGGTCTTTGACAGTGTGCTGCAAGACCAATACCCGTGTGCCATAAAAGTTATCCTCCCTCGAGTATTCTTGGATTTCGCCGTTGGAGTACACCCAGCGCATCCCGACTCGAGTGGGGTAATAGTTGTTTTGGGCTTGGCTCGAGACCAATAAAAGCATGCACAGCAGGGCAAAAACTCGTTTCATTTGTCCTCTCCTAATTGCAGACCACGCTCGGTTGCTGCGCGTACGGCTTCGATGACAGCCGCGCGAAAGGTGTAGCGCTCGATTTCGGTGATGCCTGCAATGGTTGTTCCTCCTGGGCTTGCGACCTCGTCTTTAAGAATGCCGGGATGAACGCGGCGCAGTAATAATTCGCCTGTAGAAATAAGAAGTTTACCAGCCAGCTCGATGGCGAGTTTGCGGTTTAAGCCCATTCGTACCCCGCCATCGGCGAGGGCTTCGGCAAATATTGCCGCGTAAGCAGGACCGGAGCCAACCATGCCCGTAAAGGTGTTAAATAACGTCTCGGGCAGTGCATAGACATCGCCCACTGCGGCAAACAAGGCTTGGGCAAATTCCAGATCGCCCGATTCCTCGGCTTCGGGCATTCCCACCACAGCCGTTGCACTTTTGTGAATGGTCGCTCCTAGATTTGGCATTGCACGCACGATACGCCTCGAGCCAATGCGAAGAGCAAGGCTTGCAAGATTCACGCCTGCCATAATACTGATGTACCCCGCGTTGGGGTGGCTAATCCATTTGGCTACTTCTGGAAAAACCTTGGGCTGAACACAAATCAGCACTCGTTCGGCTTGACGAATATCTGTGCGTTGCAATAAGCGCACTCCGTGCTTTTCCGAGACCTCGGCGGCTTTGCGCGTGTTGCCGCCAATCACTCCAACTTCGCTGTTCTCGAGCAGCCGAGAGCCAAGAACACCCTCGAGAATCGCTTCACCCATTTTGCCAACACCAACAACACCCAGTTTCATTAGGGGCAGTATATCGTACTGGTGCATGAGACGGGCAAAATAAGTGGCTGATGGGTGGTTTTTCACTTACACGTTGCACGTGCTCCCCTGTTCGGTGTTCGCGTTGAACGGGGAAAAGGGGGAGAGGATGCCACGCCTGTCAGACTCGAGTTTAACTTCGAGATAAACGCCTAAAATCGTTTTTGCCTTTTTGTAGTACTACACTTTCGGTTAACTCGAGCGTCATTTTTTCGTCGGTCACAGTTTCACCGTTTATTTTGTAGCCTTTATTCTGAATCATGCGTTTGGCTTCGCCGTTGCTGCTTGCAAAACCAGATAATACTGCCAAACGCAAAATGCCAATGCTGCCACTCGAGAATTCTTCGGGTGGGATTCTGATTTCTTGCATTTGTTCGGGGATTCCGCCTTTTGCAACGTTGTCGTAGCGCGCTTCGGCGGGTTGTACCGCAGCGCTGCCATGGAATTGTTGCACTATATCCCTTGCCAAAGCGCGGTGTGCGGGGACGGCTCCAAGCGCGAGGGTTGCCTCGACATCTAAATTGGTACACAAAACAATGTAATCGCGCAAAATGCTGTCTGGTACTTTCATCAGCTTGCTGAACATCACATCTGGGGCTTCGGAAATGCCAATGTAGTTATCTAAGCTCTTAGACATTTTTTCCATGCCGTCCAAGCCAACCAAAAGTGGCGTGGTTAAAACCACTTGTGGTTCTTGTCCGGATTCGCGTTGAATATCGCGCCCAACCATCAGATTAAAGAGTTGGTCGGTGCCGCCTAGCTCGACATCCGCCTGTATTGCTACGCTGTCTTGGGCTTGGGCAAGCGGATAAAAAAGCTCGTGCAGGCTAATCGGGGTGCCGTTGTTGTAGCGATTAGAGAAGTCTTCTCTGGTCAGCATTTGTGCGACAGTGTATTTGGCACTCAAGCGAATTACATCTTCAAATTTCATTTCGCTTAGCCACTCGGAGTTAAAACGCATCTCGAGCTTATCGGGGTCGGGGTCTAAAATTAAAAGCGCCTGTTCTTGGTAGCTTTTAGCATTGGCGCGGGTTTGTTCGAGCGTTAAAGGTGGGCGGGTTTTGGATTTTCCACTCGGGTCGCCAATCATGCCTGTAAAATCGCCGATAATCAGAATCACTTTGTGCCCTAAATCTTGAAACTGACGCATTTTGCGCAGCACCACCGCATGACCCAAATGCAGGTCGGGACGGGTTGGGTCGCAGCCAAGTTTAATAATCAATTTGCGTCCAGACTCGAGCTTCTTTTGTAGCTCTTCGAGCGGTTGCAAATGCACAACTCCACGTTTGATTATTTCTAATTGTTCTTGAATGGTCATCAAAATCTCCATAAAAAAGCCCCAAATTATTTGGGGCGCGAGAAACAAAGCTTAAGCTCGAGCCGCCTATGCTCGAGGATAATATCGCTGAGACTGAACCATGGCACCAGTTTAGCATGTTTTGGCGGTGCGTAAATCAGCGTTTTTTCAAGCCTAAACTCTGCCCATTGACAAAGCCGCTCGAATTTGGGTTGGCTCAACACCCGCTCTAAGCGGCGCAGCGCGGGGCATGGCGTTTAGCATCCAGGGGAAGACCTTGGTGGGTATGGTTTGCTCGAGTGTGACTCAAAATATCGTAGTCGAGCGAGTTACTGTAACTATAAAACTTTGTTTTCAACTCAAGCAGTGCAGCTCTGCAAGTGCGGGGTAGTGTGGTAATGGGTTTGAGTTCGACATTGCTCGAGACACTCACCGCTCAAGACGGTGCAATGAACTTCTAAGGACTATCCACTTTTAACCCTTAAAGCGACTCCAAAGCAGCTAGATGTGCATTTTCTCGAGTCGGGCGATGAGCCACACGGCATGGGTGAACCCGTCATTGGTCTGGCCGCAGCAGCAGTCGCCAATGCCGTAGCGGTGTTAAGTGGGCAGCGTCTGCGCGAATTGCTGCTACGATTGGCGTAATTTTTTGCCACGGGCGGTTTACCGGTCTTGCCACGGGCGATTTACCGGTCTTGCCACGGGCGATTTACCGGTCTTGCCACGGGCGATACCCCGCTTTGAAGAAATACAATCCATGTGGCGGTACATTCGGACCAGCCATGCCCCTGTCTTTGGACTCGAGAACGCGCAGCACATCGCTAGAACTGAGCTTTCCACTACCCACCTCGAGTAAGGTGCCTACAATGCCGCGCACCATGTGGCGCAAGAAACTCTCGCCTACAATATGAATCTCAATGGCTTCTTGTCCTCTCGAGAATGGCGCAGGCACAGCGCGCACTTCGCAAGATAAAACCTCGCGCTCGGTTTGGCGTTCTTCTTTGGTTGCAAAGGCAGCAAAATCAAAGCGCCCGACCAAATGCTGTGCGGCATGGCGCATTGGCGCGACCTCGAGCCGTTGGGGAATCCAGAGTGCACGGTTGCGCTCGAGCGCACTTGCCGTTGGTGTATTCAGAATTCGGTATACATAAGAGCGCCAATGACAAGAAAATCGTGCATGAAAGTTGGGGTTGCTCTCCGCGCAAAACAGCACACGTACATCTGGGGGAAGGCGGGCGTTGAGGGCTTTGAGGATACTTTCGGGTGCAAGACCAAACCCTACATCAAGGTGTACGGGCATCTCGAGTGCGTGAACCCCCGCGTCGGTGCGTCCCGCAGCCATTGGGCGCGAGAACAGACCAAGTGGCTCGAGCGCGTTTTCCAAGACCCCTTGGATGGTTTGTTCGCCTTGAGATTGCGCCTGCCAGCCATGATAGGCAGTACCATCCCACTCGAGAAGCAAGCGTAAACGCCGCCAGCCACTGGGCAAATGGGAGGGTACTTCGCTGGTGTCGGTTGGGCTGTCAGGCATTGGTGAAGGATTGTACAAGTAGAAGGCAGGGCAGACAACCCTAATTCTTAAGTCAGATTACACCAGCAATTTGTGTGTAAAACTGTATCAAGCCCTGACATAAATCAGGTAAACTCATAAGCCATGTGGCTCCGAATTGTGGTTTTGTTGACGCTTTTGGGTGTGTCCTGGGGATTAGCACAGCCGCGTAATGCGGGTATTTTAACAATACGGATTTTGCTTGAACAGCAAGCAAAACTTTCAATTCTGATGCCTGCAAACCACACCGCAATCTATGCCGACGGCACCATCCTCGCCAGCAGCCCGAATCCACTCGAGTGGCGCTTTTTGGTGCAGAATGGCGCAATTGCCATAGAAACTGCCGAAGGGGTTTTTAATACAGGCAAAGAGCGCGTGATTTTGCAAAGTGATTACTTTCAATTCGCGAGAAAGCTTTACCGCGGAATGGCGGTTTTGCTGGTGCGGCAAAATCAAGTGATGCTCTTAAATTTCCTTGATGTCGAAGAGTATGTGCGCGGTGTGATTCCACTCGAGATGCCTACATCTTGGCAAGAAGAAGCCCTTAAAGCCCAAGCTGTTATTGCCAGAACCTATGCTCTTGCCAATATCAATACTCGAGCCGACTATGACCTGTGCGCCACTGAGCGCTGCCAAGTGTATGGCGGTGCAAGTGCCGAAACCCCACGTGGTGATGCTGCTGCCGCTTCCACACGTGGTTTGATTCTAAGCTATCAAAACCGCCCTGCACGCACATATTTTCATGCCGAAAGCGGAGGATTTACTGCCTCTAGCCGCGAAATCTGGGGGACAGATCACCCTTACCTGACGGCGCGTCCAGACCCGGGTGGAGTCTCGAGTCCAAACCCTTGGCGGATGACCGTATCTGCACAAGTGGTTCAGAGTGTGATTTCGCGCTTTGTTTCGGTGGGTACTTTTAAGAGTATCCGCGTTGTAGACCGCAGCGAATCGAATCGCCCTGTGGCAATCGAAATTGTAGGCAGTGCGGCTACAGCAAGGGTTACAGGAACAAACGTTTATGCGCTCTCACGGGCGCTCGGGGCAAAAAGCAGCCTGATTGATTTTGTCTCAAGCAACCCTGTGGTGATCGAAGGCTATGGCAATGGGCACGGTGTGGGTTTGTCGCAATATGGGGCGCGCTACTTTGCGGCGCAGGGTTATAGCTACACCCAGATTTTGGGGTACTACTACCCCGGTGTGGGTATCGGCAGCTATTCAGTGCAGTGATTCAGCGCCCGAGCCAAGCGAGAATTTCGGTGCGGTCTTGGTCAAGGCGCGGCGGTGCGCGGCGAATCGGCAGGCGCTGTCCGTCGAACTCGAATGGCGGTGCAGTGAGGCGTATCTGCCCAAGCTCGGGGTGCTCGAGTGATTGTACTATGTCCCGCGATTGCGCCCACTCAGACTCGAGTGCTTGTCCTGTACTCCAAACCGCCCCACAAGGCACACCTGCACTTTGGAGCATTGTAATCGCATCTTGGGTTGAATAGCGTGCCAGATGCGCCTCAAGACGGGTTTTGACTTCCTCGCGCAAAAGCAGGCGTTGTTCGTTGGTGGCAAAGCGTGGCTCGAGCAGGTCGTCTGCGTTGAGTGCTCGAGCGAGTTTGGCAAAGAGTGTGTCGTTTCCTGCTGCGATATTGACAAAACCGCGTGCAGTTTTGTAGGTGCCATACGGTACGATACTGCGGTGATCGTTGCCTTGGGCGCTGGCATCCTCGCCTGCATTTAAGTAGCGGCTGACTTGATATGTACCAAGTGCCAGCATTGCCTCGAGCAGATTGACCTCGAGCTCGCGCCCGCACCCTGTGCGCTCACGCTCGAAGAGTGCTGCTAAAATGCCTTGTGCCGCTAATGCCCCGGCAAAAATGTCGGCAACGGCTACCCCTGCCTTGGTGGGTGTGCCATTTGCTTCGCCAGTGTAGTGCATAAAGCCGCTCATTCCTTGGGCAATCAGGTCATACCCCGCCCAATCGCGCAGCGTGCCACTCGAGCCAAATCCAGTGATGCGGCAAGTAATCAAGCGCTTGTGTTCCACAATGCCGAGCCGCTTGAGTGTGCCTGGGCGGTAGTTTTCCACCAAGACATCGGCTTTTTGTACAATTTTTTGAGCAATCTCGAGGTCGGTTTTTGATTTTAAGTCAAGCGCAATGCTCTTTTTCTGGCGGTTCGCACTCAGAAAATAGGTTGCTTCACGCATGCCATTGTGCTCGAGCCAAGGTGCGCCCCAGCCCCGGGTGTCGTCGCCATTTGGAGGTTCAATTTTGATGATTTCTGCACCAAAGTCTCCTAGTGTTTGTGTGCAGTACGGTCCAGTCAAGACGCGAGTGAAATCGGCAACGACTATGCCAGCCAAGGGAAGGTTCATGAAGCAACAATACCAGTAGGTGGTCTGCTGTGCGCTAACCACCCGTAGCTAGTCTGCGCTAACCCTAAAGTCCGGGGACAATCCCATTCGAAAGCGCGTAGAATACAAAACATGAGTGTTGTCCTCGAGGTCAAGAACCTCAGTAAAAAATACGGAAGCCGCGCCGCTGTGGACGATATCAGTTTCCAGCTTCGTCAGGGCGAAGTGGTTGGATTCTTGGGACCTAACGGTGCAGGCAAAACCACCACGATGCGAATGATTGCAGGTTTAATTGCTCCAACAAGTGGCGAAGTGAAACTGCTCGAGCAACCTGTGCCGGGTAAAAATCTGAAGTTTATGGGCGCAATGATCGAGGAGCCATCTTTTTACCCCTATCTTTCGGGGCGCGATAACCTGCGCTATGCTGCAAAGCTGCACGGCAATATTTCCGAAAATCGTATCAATGAAACCTTAGAACTCACGGGAATGAAAAGTCGTGCCAACGACCGCGTTGCCAAATACTCGCAGGGTATGCGCCAACGGCTTGGTTTGGCGCGCGCGCTCCTTTCCAGTCCTAAACTGTTAATGCTCGACGAACCCGCCAACGGCTTAGACCCCGAAGGCATTGCCGAATTGCGCGAAGTGATTAAGCACTTTGGCGAACAAGGCATTACGGTTTTTGTCTCGAGCCATATTTTGGCAGAAGTCGAAAAATTCGCACCTCGAGTTTTAATTATCAATAAAGGCAAATTGTTGCGCGATGGTACAACCCAAAATCTTGCCAGCGCTGTGCCTGCAACAGGTGCAGATGTGCAGTATTTTCTCGAGACGAGCGATGCCCAAAAAGCTTTTGATATTTTGCGCCGCGAGCCGTATATCTATAATCTCGAGTTGCGCTCCAATGGTTTGGCTTTGCATTTGCCTCAGGCAGCGGCGTATCGTCTTGCGCCACTTTTGGTTCAAGGTGGAGTGATGTTCACTGAACTGTCGCGTCAACAAATTGCTGCCACCAATTCGGATTTGGAGAGCTTGTACTTAGAAGTCATTGGAGACCAAGGCAATGCGGGAGGGGTAAAATAACATGCTCGAGATGATTGCTGCCGAATGGTTTAAGGCATTTCGTAAAAAACGTTTTTGGGTATTACTTATTTTGTTCGCAGTTATCGCGCCGCTTATACAGTTGGTCACAGCAGGATTTATCAATAGCCGCGTGGCGGGAACAGTTGCCGAAGCCGTGGGCAGCGATAATGTTGCCAAAGCTATTTCCGAGATTGCTTCGCCTTATAGTTTAGTCCGAAACGCTGTTGGCGGGGTTTTGCCACTTTTACTTTTGCCTTTGGCAGCCATTGTGGGTATTTTTTTGGTTGGCGAAGAACGCACTTTTAAGATGTGGAAAACTATTCTGGTGGCAAATTCAGATCGCATGCGTGTGCTGGGCGCAAAATTTATCACAGGGATGCTGATTTTAGGCGCAATTATTCTGGCGGGTGTTTTGGGTGGCTTGTTCTTTGGGACATTGGCGATTCCACTTGGGCTTGCCTCGAGCTTTGCGGGTAATTGGGGCGAGTTCTTTGTGATTGCCTTTTTGCAGTGGGTGGTTTTAGCTGCTCCACTTGCGCTTGGGTTCTTGATTAGTTGGCTTTCTGCCTCGCCTGCGATTGCGGTGATTGGTGTGGTGGTGCTGCCCGCATTAATCGAAGGCATTATCACTGCCAGTGTCGTGTTTCAACTCAACCGTATTTCTGCGCTGAACGCTGCTTTTCAAGCGGAGCGTTTGCGCGAAACCATCGCAGCGTGGCAGCGCTTTTTCTTTACTCCGAATCTGAACTTGGGACAGCGTTTAATTGGGCAATCCTTACAAAATGCTGGATTGGGAGACGTGGTGAACACCGGCGATATTATTCCAGTCATCGAGTGGGACAAAATCTGGTGGTCGGTTGGTGTGGCAAGCTTGTATGTTTTGGTTTTTGCGGCAATTATGGTTTGGAGTTTTAGAACCAGAGATATTCACGAATGAAGCGCCTAGCCATTATTCAAACAGGTGGCACGATTGCCAGTCAAACCAGTCATACAGGCGACCTTGTACCAGCAAATGCTGTGACCGAACTGCTCGAGGCACTGCCTGGCTTAAAGCCATTTGCCTTGACTTTACACCAACCTTTTAATCTGCCAAGCCCGCACATTACCCCCGAACACATGCTCGAGTTGCGCGATGTATGCGCCGCTCTGATGCCCACGCACGATGGCATTGTGATTACCCATGGCACGGATACACTCGAGGAAACTGCATTTTTTTTACACCTCACGCTTCAAGCGAGCATTCCTGTGGTGCTCACCGGTAGTATGCGCCACGCCGAAGAACCCTCTTGGGACGGACCCGGCAATGTGCTCGCGGCGGCTCATGTTGCACTCGAGCCGCGCTCTAAAGGCGTTTTGGTGGTGTTTGGCGGCGATATTTTCGATGCGCGCACCGTAACCAAATCCGATACCACCCGGCTCGAGGCATTTGCAGGTTACCCTGGTCCGATTGGGCGCATAGACTTTTTAAGTGGGCAGCCTAAGATTGCCTACTTTGCGGCTGCTGAAGCGCGTGCAGTCTTTGCAATTGAGCACATTGGCGCTCGAGTTGAAGTCTTGTACGCCTATGCGGGTTGGCATGGCGAGGGCTTAGCAGAAGCGCTAACCCGAGCCGATGGTGTGGTGATTGCCGCACTTGGCACAGGAAATGTACCGCCCGATGTGGTGCCAATAATTCAAGCTGCCAAAAAACCGATTGTGATTGCCACCCGTACCCACAACGGAGCTATTTTGCCTGTGTACGGCTATGTGGGCGGTGGAAAGCAACTGCGCGAATTAGGAGCAATCCCCGCTTCGTTTTTGAACGCCCATAAAGCGCGGATTTTGCTCTTGGTGGTATTGTCGCAAAAGGCTACCCGCGCCGAACTCGAGCGAATCTTTTTAGAACTCGAGGTCTAGTACCAAGGCACGCTGTGCGTGTAAGAAGCGTTTATAGACCATTTTGGTCTAAGCCCCCAAGTGCTAACTTGCGCCCAAGCTCGAGAAATTCTGTACCCCACGATGGGTCTTCTAAATCCCACGCCAACATTAACAATGCTCGGAGGCGCACAAAGGTGGCAATCCTTTCGCGCTTACATGGCAGAATTTGCTCGTAGCCGCGCAAAATGTGCTCGAAGTGCGGAGCAGTAAATGGCGTGCAGTCATCACGCAGACACGCCCGTGCAAGGTCGTATTCGGGGTGTGCAAGTGTGGGTTCGTCAAAGTCTATGACCCATGCTGTTCTTCCGTCCCAAATCGTATTGGCTGGACGAAAATCATTGTGACACAAGCGCATTTCTGTGGTGGGCAGAGATTCTAGCCAAGTTCCTAATTCTTGGTGTATCTGGCTAAGCGCCACATCTGACTCGAGAATAGGGGAGATGTTCTGCCAAAATCGCATTAAACGAAAGCGTTCTGGCATGACCAAACCCGAATTGGTTAGCACGGCTTGGGGCGCATAGCTTGTGCTTGCCACATGCAAACGCCCCAAGGCTTGCCCCCACGCCTCGAGTTGTTGGGGGCTGTTGTGGTTGTTAAGCGGGATACCGTCAATACCTGCCACAAAACAGAAAGCCACTCATCACAGATGCGTTCAATCAAATTGCCTTGTACCGACTGGAGCGGTACACAAACTTGTGCTCCATGCGCTCGAAGTTGCCGCGCCCAGTCTATGCCCGCAGCCAAAAAAGACTCGGTGCGCTGTGTTTGATGACAAAGCCGCAAAAAAACCAATTCTGTACCACGTTTGGCACGGTAGACTGCATTGGCATTGCTCGAGACGTGCTGCAGGTCGCATATGCCCCAAAGCGAACAGGCTTCGAGTAATACGGTATCGTTTAATTGCTGCCAAGCGTCAAACCAACTCATTGCACCAAACGCCAACGGTCTGGGGCAATTTGTATGGCTTGTCCTTTTTGCTCGAGCGCCCCGAGTGCACGTAAAGCTGCGCTTTCCTCAAGCAATGTTTCTGCCACAATCTGTCCTAAACTTAATTCCCAGCCGCGCCGGTATGCCAAGCGCCAGATTGCCCGCTCGCCGCGCTCAAGCAGCGGTGCTTGGCTGCGTGTGGCGATTTTTTCGCACAAGCCAAAGCAAAATACCCCTACGCTTATTGCTACCACCGGCTCGAGCCACCAAAACAAAAAGCCAAGCCCCAACTTAAAAAGCGAAAGCAGCCCATAAGTTGCGTATCCAAAACCAATGCCGATGACAGCACTCACGAAAATCCAGGGTATTTTTTGCATGGCTCTCCCTAAACGCCCAATTGCTTAAAGATTTCTTGGTAGGCTTCAAATGGCAACGCTCCACTGAAAAAATAGCCATTGATAATAAATGCTGGGGTGCCGTTGACTCCAAAGCGTCTCGAGAGTTCGACTTCGGTGGTGTAGCGTTGGGCGAAGGCATCTTTGAGCGCGCAATCCTCGAGGGTTTTGGCGTTTATGGCGAAGCGCGTGCTCATTTGTGCCAGCGTTCTAATCAGTTGTATGCCGCCGAAGTTGCCCCAGACGTTGGTCTCCTCGTGCACCATGCGGTGAAAGTCCCAAAATTTGCCATATGTGTTCATGCATGCAGCTACACGTGCGACCGTGACCGTTTGCTCGCCGCCGACGGAAATGGTATCGCGGTAAATGTAGCGCACTTTACCGGTTTTGATGTACTGCTCGAGAATTTTGGGAAAGGTCTGGGCGGTAAATAAATGGCAATAGCCACAGCGGTAATCGCCAAACTCAATCATCGTGATTGGGGCAGTGCTCGAGCCAAGGCTGTAAGTTGACCCACTTGTGGCATCTGCCAAGATTGGGTTGCCCACAATCTGACTGCTCTGCCCGTTGATAGTGAGTGTAAGAACAATTGGTTGGCGCTGCTCGAGTGGCTGAGTCTGGTTTGTAGCCACAGTACGTCCAGTGGGAGTGGTGCGTGGCGCAGCTAGCAAGCCAGCGAAAAAGCCGACTAAGAGCATTACAATGGCTAGTCCCCAAGGGCTGCGGGCGGTTTTGGACGCGTAGGTCTCTTGCATAGCAAGAGCCTATCAGAATTGCCTAGCGCATACCACACCGGGGCAATGTGCATATTGTGACTTCAAATGGTTTTGTTTTATACTATTTTATACTAAATTCACTCGGGGGTGGCGTTTGAGCGGTCGTGTTCAATTGCGGGTCGTTGCCAAACAACGGCGCAGGTGGTCACTCAAAACGGCCTTTACGACGGAGTATGCGTCGGTGCGGCAGCTCGCGGGGAGTGTGTTTAAGCGCGCGGCGTATCTGGCAACGAATATAATCGATGCGAGGGCGTGTGCCGTGTGTTGGGTTTTAGACGATACCGTGCAGCTGATTGCCAGCCATGGGATTAATAAGAGCCGCCATTTGCGTTGTATCCCAGAAGATTTTTCCTACTTTGTTCCTGAGCGAATCATGACCACTTCAGAACCCGAAACGCTGCGCAAAATCGGGGATTTTTTGGGTGTCAAGGGCTTTCGCCGTTTTGTTGCGGTGCCTTTGTGGTCGTATTCGGGGGATTCGATGGGAGCGATGCTTTTGTTTGATCCTGGAAGCAAAAGTTTGACCGTGAAGGATTTGGAGGCGCTGTCTGGAATCGCGGACTTAGCAATGGACGGGATTCATGCTGCGCTTAAATCTTCTCGAGTCGTTGGTGATCATCCACTTGAAAACGCACTCATGCAAGCCAAAGAGAGCATGATTGCTTTTGATACGGATGCAAAAATTTTTGCTTGGAATGAAGGCGCAGCACAAATGTACGGACGCAGTGCCAAAGAAATGCTCGGAGCATCTTTTTATAGCTTAATTCCACCCGAGCAGCACACAGATTTTACCCAGGTACTCGAGGAGCTGGGCAATAAGCCTGTTGCGCCAAGAGAAGTGACGCGTCTGCACCAGTCGGGTTTTCGGCTTCAAGTGCGCTCGAGTCTAAGCGCTATTTTTTCTGCGGATGGAAGTGTGCAAGGATACCTCGAGTTGAGCGGTCTGTCTGCTGACCCCGAACGCATGGCGGCGGTGGAGCATTTCCGCAGCCTGGTCGAACACCTGCCGATGGTCTTTGTACAAACCGATGCCAAGGGTTTGGTTCAATTTATCGAGGGGCAGGTTGTAGAAAAAGCAGGCTTTGTGCGCCACGAACTGATAGGGCGTTCGGTGCTTAAGCTGTACCGAAACCATCCGAGCGTTTTGGAGGCGCTCGAGGTCGCTTTGCGCGGCGAATCGCTGCACAGGGTTGTGCAGTGGCGTGGTCGCTACTTTGATTTCTGGGCAACGCCACTGCGACAAAAATCGCGTTTCTTGGGTTGTAACATGCTAGCGGTTGATATCACCGACTGGTATCAGGAACGAGAAAACTTCAAATGGCAAGCCACGAAGGGCTCCGAGCGCATTCGACAGCTTTTGTCTAACCTGCCCGTGCTGCTTATCGCCTTTGATGCGGCTGGCAAAATAACGCTTTTAGAAGGGCAGGGTGTGATACATTTCGGTGGCGAGGAATTGGCGCAAGCGTGGATTGGCGAACCAATCCAGAGGCTCGTCGAACAAGACCTAATCGTGAGTAACTTGGTCGAAAGCGCACTCGCCGGAGATGCATTTGAAGCCGAGTTTGAATTTCTCGGGTTTCAGCTCGAGGTTTTTGTTGAGCCAATCTTTGAAGACGGGGTGTTTGTTGGTTCAAATGCTGTAGTGCTCAATCGCCGACCCAGTAGTTTTGACCTAGAGACAATGCAGCACATGAAAGCTGAATACGCTCGCTTGCACGACTTGAACGAGAGTATCTTCGCCAGTATAGACCAAGGTGTAATCGTGACCAATGAACAGAGTGAATTTGTTTATGTTAGCCCTGTTTTTGCTCAATTTTTGGGCTATACCCCCGCGGAGCTGCTCGGCAAGAGTATGTTCGAGTACGTTGCAGAAAAGGAACAGCCTAGGTTGCTCATGACCAGCCAAAAAGACAAGGTGGGGCGTTACCGTCTTTGGGCACTGCACAAGGACGGTAGCCAGGTGCTGCTCGAGGTCAGCGCTTTTGCAAGACACAGTGCGGGTGCAACATTGGGCGGCAGCGTAGCGCTGGTGCGCACTGTGACACCCAACGGCGAATACGGCTTGGAGTCCGATACGCTGACCCAACTCGAGCAAGAGCGTGAACAGGCGTTTGCGATCGCCAACAGCGTGCTGGTTGGCTTGGTGCTGCTCACGCCTCGAGGGGTATGCCTGTATGCCAATCCAGCTTTTTGTGCACTGTCGGGTTATGCACTTAAGGACTTACAAAAGCTCAGTCCGTTTGATTTGGTATACCAAGACGATCACAACCTGCT